>CAXYUI010000001.1:0-28300 GCA_964291975.1 uncultured Formivibrio sp.
GTAGGATGGGTTAATCATCATGCAAAAGGCGGGTCAAATGACTCGTAGTTCAATCTGTAAGGCCACTGCGGCTACGA
This sequence comes from uncultured Formivibrio sp., assembly GCA_964291975.1. GTDB lineage: Bacteria > Pseudomonadota > Gammaproteobacteria > Burkholderiales > Chitinibacteraceae > CAXYUI01. Next base: position 78 of record CAXYUI010000001.1, read on the forward strand.
CGCTGATGGCTTCTTTGCTGCTCGTCGCTTGCGGCGGTAGTGATAGTTCAGACAGCAGTGCTAATCCCGGATCGAGCAGTGCCAGCTCCAGCATGGCGGCCAGTTCGGTTTCCAGCAGTTCCAGCGAGGCCAGTAGTTCCAGTTCGAGCGCCAGCGTGGCAGTGCAAACTTGCCCGACCGGCGACAGTACCGTTTATTTCTGTGATGACTTCCAGGCTGGCACGACCGCTAACTGGGATTTGGGCATTACCAATGCCGGCACTGCGGCTGGCTTCAAGGTCATTGATGAACCGGGTGCTGCCGGCAACAAGGTCATGTATTACGACGCGCAGGTGGATACCACTGGCGGCGTGATCGCTGTACTTAAAGATACCGCCTGGGCGACTGTGGCTGCGAGCAAGCAGACCGATTACTTCTTTGAAGCGCGCATCAAGCCGCTAAAGAACGGCACGTCTGGCAACAAGCAACTGTATTTGTTGTCGCGCTATCAAAGCGCAACGAGCTGGAATCATGGCGGCCTGAATCTGCAAAATGCCAGCACCAGCACCAAGGTGGAAGCGGGTTACGCCAAGGCCGGCGCGCCTAGCCGTTCTCAGCAAGTCAGCTATGCCCTGGATATGGGCACGGCCACTACTTCAACCAGTGCGGATCTTACGACTTGGGTGCCGGCAGGGCAGTGGTACACCGTTCGCTTCGAGCAAATCGGGACGCAAGTGGTGGTTTACGTTGATGGCAAGAAGGTGGTGAATTGGGCTGCGGATACCGCAACTTATCCCATCAATACGACCGCAGGCAAAATCGGTCTCTGGTCGGCAAATCGCTCCTTCATGATTGACGACATCAAAGTGGGCGATCCAAGCATCAAGCCGGTGGAACTGAGCCTGAGCCCTGCTGCGCTGACCTACACGGCAGAAGAGGGTGATGCAGCCTACAGCGTCGCCGTCACCGCAATGAAAAGCGACGGTGTAACGGCCGATACCTTTACCGTTGTTTCGAGCAATCCGAGCGTGGTAGCCGTCAGCAAGTCGGACAACACCGTGACCCTGACTCCGGGCGTGGCGGGAACGGCCAATGTCACGTTTACCAGCGGTTCTGATAGCAGCGTGAAGCGCACCATTGCCGTGACGATCAATCCGGGTTTTGTGATGCCGACCACGACCTACGGCAATCTGTCTGCGGATACGCTGCCGGCAGCTGGCGCAACGGCAGCCTACGCAGACGAAATGCTGAGTCTGACTTTCGATTCGGCGCCGACGCTGGGTACGGCTGGTGCAGTTCGCATCTTTGATGCCAGCAACGATGCTGTAGTCGACACCATCAAGTTGTCCGGTGACGGCAATGCGGTTGGCCCGGCTGTGGGTGGCTATTATCGTGGCCTGAGCATGCCGATGATTAAAGTCTCCGGCAATGTGCTCAAGATTCGTCCGCACATGAACAAGCTCGCCTACGGCAAAACTTACTATGTGGCGATCGCCAATGGTGCGGTGACGGGTACGCTCAATGGCGTGAGCTTCACGGGCTTGGGCAAGACGGCAGGTTGGTCCTTTACGACCAAGGCTGCACCGGCAACGGGTCTGACCAGTCTCACGGTGGATGATGATGGTACGACAGCCGATTTCCGTTCGGTTCAGGGCGCTTTGAACTATGTCATGACGCTGGCTACGGATACGGCTGCAACGATTACCGTGAAGAACGGCACGTATGACGAACCGCTTTATCTGCGCGGGAAGAACAACGTGACGATCAAGGGCGAGAGCCGCACCGGCGCCGTGATTGCGTTTGAAAACTATGAAACGCTGAATACCGGTTCCGGATCGGGCTCGACTTCATCTTCCGCGATTTCGGGTGGCGGCCGTTCGCTGTTCTTGGCAGAAACGTCGGATCTGTTGACGCTCGATACCATCACGTTGAGGAATACGCACCTGCGTTCAACTACGGTTGCCAACCAGGCCGAAACGATCTACTTCACCAACGATGCTGGTCGTCTGATTGCCAACAACGCCGAGTTCCACAGCGAACAGGACACGATTCTGGTCAAGGGTTACAACTGGTTCTACAACACCCTGATTACCGGCAATGTGGACTTCATCTGGGGTTACAGCCAGGCTTCGCTGTTTGAAAACAGCGAAATTCGCACCGTGGGTGATACCTACTACACCGCGCCGTCGGGTGGCTACATCCTGCAAGCGCGTAACCCGGTAGGTTCCAAGGGCTTTGTGTTCTTGAATAGTTCGCTCACCAAGGGCACAGGTCCTGGCGGTAATACGGTGGCGGTGGGCACAACCTATCTCGCTCGCTCTGGGGGGGATAGTGCTGTTCAGGACAATATCGCCTTCATCAACTGCAAGATGGATGACCATATTGCTGCGATCGGTTGGGCTGATACCACAATCAATAAGCAACCTGCGCCTACGCCGGGTGTAGCAACGGCAACGGCGGGCTGGCGTGAATATGGCAGCACCAGTCTGACTGGTGGCGCGCTGGATCTGAGCGGCCGTTCCAGCGTCAGCAAGCAACTTACGCAAGCTGAAGCAGAAGCGCTCGATACCCGTGCTGAAGTGTTCTCTGCCTTTGGCGGTGGCACCGGTTGGAATCCGTCGATCTCCGCGTCCGGTAAGGTTCGCACTCGCTAAGAAAGAGTCGGACTGGGAAAGTAGTCTGAGCTGGATCTGCAAACCCTGCGTCTTATGACGCAGGGATTTTTTATGGATGTTTGCAAGGTAGAGCGCGCGGCGATGTCTACTTAAAAATCAAAGCTGCCTTCCCTCGGTCATTCATGAAGCCCCCAATTGTGAGGGAGGCTTGGTTTGAGGGCGGGGTGTCTCAGTGGCCTTGAGTGTTGATGATGAACCTCGTGCAGCCCCTGTGTGGTGGGCTGGTTATTGGTTGTCTTTACGCGCCGCTTCCACCATGGCCAGAAAATAGGCCAAGGCGACTTCGCCCAATTGCGCTGCCAGTTGGGATTCAAGCGGTCGCAATGCTTGCTGGAATGGCGCGATATCCGGCGTGTCGATCTGCATCCCCGATGCGGCCAGCGAAGCCAGCTGACCGGCTTCTTCTGCGCGGCAATATTCGCGCATCCATTGCCCGGCTTTGCTTGATTCTTCCCGGATGATCGCCTGCAATTCCGGCGCCAGTTTTTGCATTCGGGCGTGGTTGGCAATGTGCGTGGTCGCGCCATAGCAATAATTCAGCATCGACAGATAGCGTTGTGTGGTTTCTAGAAATTGTGAATGGATGACGCACACCGGGTTTTCTTGACCGTCGACCAAGCCTTTTTGCATGAAGTCATTCAGGCGAGAGAACTCGCTGACGACCGGCTGAGCCCCTAGCGCCTTGATCGCATTGATGTATTGCGGTGTAGGCGGCACGCGAATCTTTAATCCCTTCATGTCCTCGGGCGTGAGGATCGGGCGGCGGGCATTGGTGATCTGGCGAAAACCCCATTCCCAAGCGCTGATGCATTCGATCCCTAATTCATCGAGCTCCGGCGCTACCCACGGCTGCAAATGGTGGGCAAGAAAAGAATCTACATGACGCGCGTTTTGAAAAATGAAAGGCAGGCCAAGGCAAGAAAATTTGTCGATATGGGTGGCCATGCGGTCAAAAGGAGGTAAAGCCATATCCAACTGCCCGCTGACGACCAGTTGAATCAAGGACGGCAAATGACCGAGCACGCTATCGGGCACCACGGTGATTTGCAGGCGGCCGTTGCTGCGCAAGCTGACCGCATCCACAAAGCGCAATACCGCGGCATGCGCGGGGTGGTTTTCTGGCGCGTGGTGCGCCAGCAGCAGATTTTCGATGCGGAACATGAACCATCCAATCGCGGTGGGTCGAGGTGTAAGTGAAATGTAGTTTTATCTCGGGAGCTTGGCCAGAGCTTGCCTATAACAAGCAAAGGAGGTGAGGGATGCTCGAGACGGTGCTTGAACACATCACGGACAGCGTGTGCGGGCTGGATGCGAAAGGCCAGGTTTTGTTTGCCAATGCCGCAACCAGTTATTTACTGGGCTGGAGCAGCGACGAAATGCGTGGCGTGGCGCTGCGCGAGCTGGCCTATCGTAATCGACCCGCAGGCGTTGGCGTGTTGTCGGATCAAAGCCCGCTCAGTTGGCTGGAAAGTGAAATCGCCATTTACCACATCGAAGAGACAGTCTGGAACCAAGAAGGGCAGCCGATTCTGGTTGAGCTGACCGCAACACCCACGACGCCGGATGAATCTTTGCATGTGCGCATGTTGGTGGTGATGCGTGAAGTCTCCGATCGGCAATACAACCAGGAAGCCTTGCTCGATGCGTTCCGCCACTTGGCCGAAATCAATTTGCGTCTGGAAGAAACCAGCATGCAATTGCTGCAAACAGAAAAAATGGCGGCCGTGGGGCAATTGGCGGCAGGCATGGCGCATGAAATCAATAATCCGGTTGGCTTTATTCTGTCGAACCTAAATAGTCTGGCGCGTTATACAGAGCAGTTATTGGGTGCTTTTGAGCAAATAGCCGCTTCTGATGCCGCTGCGCAATGGCCGGAATTTCACGCCCGGATCGGCGCCATCAAACAAGAACTGGATTACGACTATTTGCAGCAAGACATGACAGCCATTTTGCAAGAATCGCGGGATGGCCTGCTGCGCATTAAAAAGATCGTCCAAGATTTGCGCGGTTTTGCCCAAGAAGATGCAGCGCAGATTCCGTGGGGCGCGGTCAGCATTCCTGCCAGCGTAGAGGCGGCACTTAATCTTTTGAGCGAGCCGAGCCGAGGACGGATTTTTTGTCATTGGGATCCGGATCTGCCCGAAATTCACGCGCAATGGTCAGAGCTGAATCAGTTGTGGATGTTACTGATGCAAAACGCTATTTTGGCAATTGACGATGTCGGTGAAGTACATATTTCTGCCCATTTGTTAAATCAAGAAGTGCGCGTTGAAATTGCCGATACCGGCTGTGGCATCTCGCCCGAACATCTCTCCCGGATTTTTGAACCCTTCTTTACCACGCGCGCGGTCGGGCAGGGGCGCGGACTGGGTCTGACGGTGGCTCGGCATATTGTCGATCGTCACGGCGGGCGCATTCAGGTGGACAGTCAACCCGGTCGCGGCAGCCGGTTTTTTGTGTATTTGCCGATCAGCCAGCCGGCAGGAGGTGGGGCATGACCGAAACCAACCAGGCCGTGCTGTTACTGGTCGATGACGAACCGGGCATTCTCAATGCCCTGCGCCGGCTTTTACGGCCAGAAGGCTATCGCATTCTGACCGCCGACAGTGGCATGGCCGGCCTTGCCTTGCTGGAGCAAGAGCCCGTCGATCTGGTCATTTCCGACATGCGCATGCCGCAGATGGATGGCGCGGCTTTTCTAAGTCAGGTGCGTCAGCGCTGGCCGGATGCCGTGCGCATCTTGCTCACGGGTTATGCCGATGTCAGCTCAACCATCGCCGCCATCAATCAAGGCGAAATCTACCGCTATATCGCCAAACCCTGGGACGACAACGAAATCGTGCTGACGGTGCGGCAAGCGCTGGAGCAAGGCCGTCTCAAGCGTGAAAACGCGCGCCTTTTGGCGCTGACCGAAAAACAGAACGTCGAATTGCGCCAACTCAACGAAGGGCTGGAGGCGCTGGTCGAACAAAGAACCGGCGAATTGCGGCAAACCGTGTCTTTTCTGGAATTGGCGCAAAGCGAGCTGAAAAAATCCTTCCTCAATTCGATTAGCGTGTTTTCGGGGTTGATGGAAATGCGCAACGGCAGCATTTCCGGGCATTCGCGCCGGGTTGCCGAACAAGCCCGTCGTCTGGCGCGGCGCGCCCGCTTAAACGAAGCTGAAGTCCAAGATATTGTATTTGCAGCGCTTTTACATGATATCGGCAAGCTGGCCTTATCGGATCGCCTGCTGGATAAACCCTTTTACAGCCTGCCCATGGCCGATCAGGCTGAAGTCATGAAACACCCGGTCAAAGGGCAGATGGCGCTGATGGGTATTGATCAACTCAAAGAACCGGCGCGTTTGATTCGCGCCCATCACGAACGCTTCGATGGCAATGGCTATCCGGATCGGCTGGCCGGGTTGGCTATTCCATATGGCGCGCGGATTCTGGCCATCGCCAACGATTTCGACGCTTTGCAAGCTGGCTTGCTGCAAAACCGGCGCTATTCGGAAAGCGAAGCCCGGCTGCTGCTGGTGGAAGGCAAGGGCAGTCGCTATGACCCGGTGCTGGTCGATCTTTTCAATGAAAAAAATGCCGATGCCAACGAACCGCGCGAGCCCGATACCTTGCTCAAAACCGGGCAACTGCGCGCCGGGATGGTGTTGTCGCGCGATCTGGTTAACCAGGATGGTTGCCTGCTTCTCGCGCATGGCCATGTGCTGACCGAAAGCCTGGTGCAGCAGGTGCGGCAATTCGAGCAGGCCGAAGATGTTTCTTTGGAACTGTATATCCGGAACTCATCGATACAGGTGCAAAAATGAATTACATCCTGCTGCTGGACGACGAAGCGCCCATTCTCAAATCCCTGCAACGCCTGTTGGCGCGCACGCCCTGCACCTGCAACGGGGTGCGTTATCCCTTGCAAATTGTCACCGAAACCGATCCGGCGGCGGCGCTGGAATATGTGCGGCATCACACGCTCGATCTGATCGTGTCCGATTACCGCATGCCGGGGATGGATGGCGTGAGTTTTCTGACGGCCTGCAAAGAAATCCAGCCCGATTGCATGCGGCTGATTCTGTCGGGTTACACCGATCTTAATGCGCTCGTTGGCGCCATCAATCAAGCGCAGATTTTCCGTTTTTTAAGCAAACCCTGGAACGATTACGAGCTGGTTGCCACCATCGGCCAAGCTTTGGCTTTCCGGCAATTGCAGATCGAAAACCAGCGTCTGGCTGATGAGGCGAGGGTCAGGATGGGCGAATTGACGCCGCAAGAGCTGGAGCGGCGGCGGCTGGAGGCGCTGGAGCCAGGTCTGACTGAAGTGCGTTGGGGGGAGGATGGTTCGGTGCTGCTTGATGATGAAGAGGCCTGAAAATGAGCCGTTTGCGTCACCTTATCCCGGCGGGCGAACAAGCGAGGTTGGCGCATGTGCTGGGGCGGATTTTGGGTGAAGCGTTCTGCGTACTGGACGAAAGCGGCGAATTATTGATCGGCAAGCACAACGCAGGAGCGATGCATCCGGTTTTGCTTAATTTGCAAGAGATCGCGCAGGTGGGCGCTGCCGGGGCTTCACCGGAAAATCTGATTCTTGCCACCGAGGTTTTTGAAGCCATGCTCAGCGCCTGGGCTTGGAGCGCTCAGCAAGAGCAGGTGCTGCGGCAGCGCTATCAGGCTGAAAAACTGGCTAGCGTGGGGCGATTGGCTGCGGGGGTAGCGCATGAAATCAACAATCCAGCGGCCTATATCCACAGCAATTTACAAATGGCGCTGCGCTATCAGGGCTTGTTGGATGAACTGGCAGCGCCCGCGCAAGATGCCGATGCCGCAGCATTGCTAACGCTGTGGCAGCAACGGCGAATCGATCAGGTTCTGATTGATGGTCATGAACTCTTGAATGAGAGCTTGTGCGGCATTGAGCGCATCGCGCGCATCGTGCGTGATTTACGGGTTTTTTCTTGCGTGGATCGTCATCAGGAAGATGTGGACGATCCCAACGAGCTGTTGACGGCGGTGGCGCAGATCATTCGCGGGCAATTAGCGCAGGGGCAGGAACTCTTGCTTGATTTGCAGCCATTGCCGGCGATTCCTTGTTTGCCGGGTTATCTGAATCAGGCTTTTCTGGAAATCTTGAACAATGCCCGCCAAGCGCTGAACGGCCATGCGCAAGGCAAAATCACCCTTACGAGCAAGATGCAAGGCGACGAAGTGGTGATCGTGGTTGAAGACAACGGTGCGGGGATGTCACAGGAAGTCCTGGCTCATGTTTTTGAGCCTTTTTACACCACGCGCGATCCCAATGAGGGGACTGGATTAGGTCTGACCGTGGCGCGGGACATCATCCTTGCGCACGATGGCCGGATCCAGATCGACAGTATTCCGGGTCGCGGCACAACGGTGTCGCTGACATTACTGGGGGGATAGTATGGAAGCGTTTTTTGCCTGGTCATCGCGCTTTGCCACCGGGATCGATGTCGTCGATAAGCAGCACCAGGATTTGTTTGAGCTGATTAATCAGCTGCATAGCGCTTTGCAGGATCCGCAGATCGACCTGCCCACGATTCATCGCATTTTCGATAACTTGCTGCAATACACCGATTACCACTTTCATGACGAGGAACGCCTCATGATTGAGGCTGGCATGGAGGCGGCTTCGCTGGATGGGCATCGGCAAGGGCATGGCTTGTTTGCGCAGCAGGTGGAATTGGCCGCAAAAAATGACGATGCGCGCAGTCGTGAGTCCATCCAGTCTTTGCTCGATTATTTACTCAACTGGTTGATTTTCCATGTGCTCGATGCCGACCAGCGCATGGCGCGTGAAATTGCCGCACTACGTTCCGGCGCAACGCCGGAGCGCGCGCGGCTGGCCGGGCAAGAGCCGGTGGCGACCTCGGTCACGCTGTTAACCCAATCCATGCATGCTTTGCATGCCGCTTACCTGAATGCGCAACAGCGTGTTTTTGAAGAAAACCAGCGCCTAGAAGAGCTTGTCGCCAAGCGCACGGCGCAGCTGCAAAGCGAGAATCAACGCATGGAGCATTTGCTGGAGCAACTGCAACATGCCCAGATGCAGCTCTTGCAATCAGAAAAACTGGCCACCATCGGCCAGCTGGCAGCGGGCGTTGCGCATGAAATCAACAATCCCATCGGTTTTGTAAATTCCAATCTGGGTTCTTTGCAGCAGTATGTGACTTCGCTTTTGCGTCTAATCGGGCTTTACGAATCGAACGAGCTTGCGCTGGATACCCAAGCGCGGGCGCAAATCGACGCTTTGAAGCGCACGATCGAATTGCCTTTTTTGCGGCAAGACATTCTCGATCTTTTGCATGAATCAGCAGAAGGGTTGGATCGGGTCAAGAAAATCGTCCAAGACCTCAAGGATTTCGCCCGTGCCGGCGAATCGGAATGGCAGGATGCTGACCTGCATCAGGGGCTGGAATCCACCATCAATGTGGCGTGGAACGAAATCAAATACAAAGCGGAAATCGTGCGCGAATACGGTGTTTTGCCCTTGGTGCATTGCATGCCGGCACAGCTTAATCAGGTCTTTATGAATCTCTTGGTCAATGCCGCGCAAGCCATGCGAGAGCCGGGCGTGATTACCCTGCGCACCGGGGTGGAAGGCGAGCGCGTTTGGGTTGAGGTCGAAGACAACGGCCAGGGCATGAGCCCAGAAATCTGCGCGCGGGTGTTTGAACCTTTCTTTACCACCAAGCCGGCCGGGCAGGGGACTGGGCTGGGTTTGTCGCTCTCGCACAGCATTGTGCTCAGACATGGTGGCGAACTCACGGTGCAAAGCACCCCGGGGGTGGGGACGTGTTTTCGCATCAGTTTGCCGGTGGCCGGCCCCGGGGCGGAGGCGAGCGATGCGTAATGGGCAGGCCAACTCCGACCAAGCGAGGACATCATGGCTGGATTGATAACCGCATTATTTTTTAGTGGCGATCAGGCCGTGGGCGAGTCTTTGCTCACCCTGTTTGCAGCGCATCCGGGCAAGGTCTCTTTGCAGCCGATTTTTGGCGTGCAAGAACTGGATATCTTGTTGGATCGAGAAGATATCGGCTGCATTCTGTGCATTCCGCCCGAAGCCGAAGAGGATCGTGGCTGGTCGGAAATTCTGCGCCGAGCCCAGCGACATTTCCCCGCCGTTCCCTTGATCTTGGTCGGCGCAGCAGGGCGTGCGCAGTGGCTTGCTGCGCAGGGGCGACATTATGGGGTTAGCGATTGCATTACCTTGGACGATGCGCGTTTATTGCACGAAACCATCGTCGCGGCCAGCTTGCATCGCCAGCGCATGAAAGCCTGTTACGCCGGCGTGGATGATGAATCCTGCCAGATATTTTCTACCCTGCTCGATAATCACGACGGCCTGTGCGTGACCGATGCCGAGGCCAGAATCTTGCTGGTCAACGATGCGTTCACCCGCATTACCGGCTATGCGCAAGAAGAGGTGCGTGGCCAGAATCCGCGCATTTTGCAGTCGGGCGAACATGATGCTTCGTTCTATCAGCGCATGTGGGAAACCCTGGCGCGCGAGCAGTGCTGGCAGGGCGAAATTCATAATCGACATAAAGATGGCGGGGTTTTTCGTGAATGGCTGCGGATTGCTGCCGTACACGATATGGCGGGGAGGGTGACGCACTATATCGGTCAGTTCAGTTATCTGGCCGAGCAGATGCGCCTTGTGGAGCGCATTAACCAGATCGGGCGTGTTGACCTTTTAACCGGTGTGCCCAATCGTTCCCTTTTGCTTGATCGGCTCGATCAAGCGCTGATCAATGCGCAGCGCAATGCTTGTTATGTCGCGATCATGGTCATCAATATCGATCGTTTCCACCGGATCAACGATGCCCTCGGGCAAAGCACGGGCGATCATGTGCTGCATGAAGTGGCGCAAAGAATGGCGCAACAAATTCGTCAGGGCGACACGGTGGCGCGCTTGTTTGGGAACGAATTTGGCATCTTGCTCAATGGCCTTACTGCAGAAGAAGATTGTCAGGCGCTGGCCTTGCGCTTGCGAGCCTGTTTGGTCGAACCCATTGCCAATCAGACCGAATCCTTGGCGCTGACCGCCAGCATCGGGATCGCGCTGTATCCGCGAGATGGCGAGGATCGGGAATCCTTGTTGAAATCAGCCAATGCCGCACTGGCTCAGGCACGCAGCGAAGGCGGTGATTGCTATTGCTTCCACTCGCGGGAGATGGAAAGCGCAGCGCAACGTCGGCAAGTCATTGAAGCGCAATTGCGCCGAGCCTTGGAGCGCCAGGAATTTAGCGTGGCCTACCAACCGCAAAACAGCTTAGATAGCGGCAATATCGTGGGGGTTGAGGCGCTATTGCGCTGGAATAACCCCGAACTTGGCGTGGTCGGCCCGGCGGAATTCATTCCGGTGGCCGAAGAAAGCGGTTTGATTATTCCGATCGGCGCTTGGGTGCTGGAGCAAAGCTGCGCGCAAAACAAGGAATGGCTCGATCTGGGACTCGCGCGCCTGCGAGTGGCGGTGAACTTGTCGGCGCGCCAGTTCCGCAATCAAAGTCTGGTGGATGATGTGGCCGCCATTCTCAAAAAGACCGGCTTGCCGGCCGAATATCTGGAACTGGAAATCACCGAATCCTCGCTGATTCACGATATGGATTCAGCGATCAATACCTGCAAACGCATCAAGGCGCTGGGCATCAAGTTGTCGCTGGATGATTTTGGCACCGGCTATTCCTCCCTGACCTACGTTTCTCGCTTGCCGTTTGACAAGCTCAAGATCGACCAAAGTTTTGTGCGCGACATCACCCAGAATCCGGCCAATGCCGCAATCGCCACGGCCACCATTGCCATCGCGCGCGGACTCAACCAGTCGGTGCTGGCCGAAGGCGTGGAAACCGAAGCGCAGGCGATGTTCTTGCGCGCGCGCCATTGCGATGCGATTCAGGGCTTTTTGTTCAGCCATCCAGTTCCTGCCGATTCGGTCACCCAGTTGCTCGCCAGCAAGGCGCGGCTGCAACTGGGCGGGCAAGCGTGTCAGACCGAACTGGCGCTCTTGGTGGTGGATGATGAACCGTCGATTCTCAACGCCATGCGGCGACTGTTCCGCCATGAATCCTTCCAGGTTCTGGTTGCCAACAATAGCGAAGAGGCGTTTGAAATCTTGGCGCAGCGCCCGATACAGGTCATCGTTTCCGATCAGCGCATGCCCGGCATGACCGGCACGGAATTTTTCACCCGGGTGCGTCAACTCTATCCGGACACCATGCGCATTATTTTGTCCGGCTACACCGAACTGGAAACCGTGATCGAAGCCATCAATCGCGGCGCCATCTACAAATTCCTCACCAAACCTTGGGATGACGAACAATTGCGCGAGCAAGTGCGCGAAGCTTTCCGGCTGGCGGGGAGCGGAGAGTCGCGATGAAGAAGCTCCGGCTCGCTTTGTTTCGCTTTGGCTTAGGGCGCAACTTGCTTGTGCTTTTTATCCTTGCGCTCATTAGCATCACCTTGGCCGGTCGCTATCAGATTCGTCAGAGTCGCCAAGACGCCTTGGCTGGACTGCAAGTTTTGGCGCAATTAAAAGCCGAAGAAATCCGGCGTTGGCTGGAAGAAAAGCGCGCCAGCATCATCCAGCCCGATTCGGGCTATCTGGCCAGCGCTTTAATGCAATGGCAATCCGCACGCCCAGAGCCAAATCGAGATGAGTTATTCCGGCAAAAATTAGCGTTTTATCTGGCTCGTTATCCGGAAGCCAGCCGGGTGGTGGTGCTGGATGCCGCCGGCGCTTTTATCATCAGCTCGGATTCTGCGCAGACCGAACAAGCGCTTCCTGCCGATTTTTCGTTAGAGATGCCGGCCAGTCCGGCGCAACTGGTCAATTTTCATGCGGATGAGCGTGGTCAGCCGCGCTTGGGCTTTCTGACCCCACTGATCTATGCCGGGCAACGTCAGGGTTTTGTCCTGATTGAATTCGATCCGCAGCGCGAGTTGTATCCCTCTCTGAATCAGTGGCCGGGCTTGTCTGACTCAGGCGAAATACTGTTGTACCGGCGTATTCATCAAGAGATTGAATACCTCAGTCCTTTGCGCAAAGAAGCGCTGTTGCCCTTGAGTCGGCACCCGTCTTCCGCGAGCGAACCCCAAATTACCGCGCAGCAACGCCAGTCTGGTTTTGGTGACCGTGGTTTTGATACGCAAGGGCGGCCAGTATTGCGTGCGATTTATCCGGTCAAGGGAACCGACTGGGTGGTGGCGGCGCGTATTGCCTTGCTGGAAGCCGACCGACGGGCATGGGTCGACATCCTGCTGTTCTCGCTGTTTCTGGCTTTGCTGCTGGGGAGTCTGGCGCTCATTTTGCATCTGAGTAATCGGCGCCCCGCCGCGGTTGCCTCGGAGGCGCAGCGTCAGCATGACAAGCGTCTTTTGCTCGATTTTATCGATGCCGTGCCAGAAAGCCTGTTCATGCTCGATCGCCAGGGGCAAGTTTTGGTGATGAATGTGACCGGCGCTGAACGCTTGGGGCTGACGCCGCAGCAGATTATTGGTCGGAAAGTGTGGGATCTACTCCCTCTTAGCTTGCGAGAAAAGCGTCAACACATCGCCGAAAGTGTGTTCCGTGAGCGCAAGCCCAAGATGATTGCGGACAGTCGCGATCAGCGGCATTTTTTAACCTACATCTACCCCAGCCAGAATGGCGAGACTTGCGTTTATGTCGGTATGGACGTGACCGAGCGCAAGCAGATCGAAACCGCCTTGCGTGAGCGCGATGAACTGCTGCGCAGCCTGAGCGATCAGCTCCCGGACAGTTTTCTGTATCGGCTCTGTGTCTATCCGGACGGACGCCGGCAATTTCTCTATATCAGTGCGGGTATTGAGGCGATACACGGGGTGTCATCAGAACAGGTGCTGGCGGATGCCTCCTCCATCTACGATCTGGTTGATCCGCAGCGCCGGGATGAGCTGGCGCAAGCCGAGGCGCGTTGTTTGCAATCTTTGTCTGACTTGCACACGACGGTGCGCATGCGCCGCGCTGATGGTTCCTGGGGCTGGTTCACCTTGCATTCACATCCGCATATTGCTGAGAACGGCGTCACCATTTGGGATGGACTGGCCTCTGACATTACCGAAATTCGTGAAAATGAATTGCAACTGGCCAGCCAGGCGCGCCGCACCGCCGCTTTATTAAGCCTGCCCGCGCAAGCAGAAGCGCAAAGCGAAAATGATTTCCTGCAGTACAGCCTTGATATTGCCGAAGGGTTGACGGGCAGCCGTATTTCCTTCCTGCATTTCGTACACGAAGATCAAAACCAGATCGAGCTCTTGTGCTGGTCGCGCAAGACGCTGGCGCACTATTGCCATGCCATGTTTTCACGGCACTACGCTGTGGAAAAAGCCGGAATCTGGGCGGATGCGTTTCGCCTGCGCCAACCGGTTGTCGTTAATGATTACGCCGCGGCACAAGGCAAGCATGGCTTGCCGCCAGGTCATGCCCACTTGCAGCGCATGGTTTGTGTGCCGGTGATTGAGGATGGCCAGGTTCGTTTGGTGGCAGGGATTGGCAATAAGGATGACGACTACACCGATTACGATGTGGAAACCTTGCAATTGATCGCCAACCAGGCTTGGCGGATTGCTCATCGACGTCGCGTGGAGCGTGATTTACGCAAGATTGCGCAGGTGGTTGAAGCCAGCCCGGCGGTATGTTTCCGTTGGGATGCCAGTGATGGTTGGCCGGTGCAGTTTGTTTCGGACAATGTGCGGCGCTGGGGCTATGAGCCGCAGCAACTTATTTCAGGGGAAATCAGCTTTACCTCGCTGATTCACCCCGACGATTTGCCGCGAATTGCCGAAGAAGTAAAAACCTATGTGCAGCAAGGATTACAAAGTTACGATCAGGAATACCGCTTGTGTTGTGCCGATGGCCGCTACATCTGGGTGCTCGATCACACCATGATCCAGCGCGATGCCAATGGGCAGGCGCAAATGATTGAAGGCGTGTTGTCTGATATGAGCGAGTACAAGGCGCAGCAATTGGCGCTGGAAGAAAGTCTGGAAAATCAATATGCGCTCAATCGCCGTTTGGAAGATGCGCAAACCCAGTTGTTGCAATCAGAAAAACTGGCCGCAATTGGGCAATTGGCCGCAGGCGTGGCGCATGAACTCAATAACCCGATCGGGTTTGTGTATTCCAATTTGGGGACGCTGACGGAATATGTGACCGGCTTGATCACCATTTGCGATGCGTATGCGCAATTGAGCGAAAGCCAGCATCCAGATTGTCCTGGATTGGGTGAAATTCAGCGCATCAAGCAAGATCAGGATTACGACTATTTGCGCAGCGATATCTTTCCGCTGCTCGATGAATCGCGGGAAGGGTTGATTCGTGTGCGCAAGATTGTGCAGGATTTGCGCGATTTTTCCCGCGCAGGCAATCAGGAGTGGGAAGCGGCCAATCTGCACAAGGGCATTGATTCCACGCTGAATATTGTGGCCAATGAACTCAAATACAAATGCACCGTGGTGAAAGAATATGGTGAATTGCCCGATGTGGTTTGCGTGATTTCGCAATTGAATCAGGTGTTTCTGAACCTGTTTGTGAATGCCGCCCAAGCCATTGAAAAGCAAGGCACGATTACCGTAAAAAGCGGCATGGACGATGCGGAGCATGTCTGGATCAGCATCGCCGATACGGGGCAAGGCATTGCCCCTGATAACCTGAAGCGGATTTTTGATCCTTTCTTCACCACCAAGCCGGTGGGAATGGGAACCGGGCTGGGGCTGGCGCTGGTGTTTGGCATCATCTCCCGCCATCACGGCCGCATTGAGGTGAGCAGCGAAGTGGGCAAGGGTACGACTTTCCGTATTATTTTGCCGGTGCAACAACCTGCGCCTGAGGCCAAACCATAAAGGGGAAATAAGCCTTAAATGGCTTCCTCATCAACCCCGAAGCGCTGGCGACCAAGGCGGTGTTACCGCGACACGTGGCCGGAAACTTCTTCGCCGGCGTTGGCCGGCAGGCGCAGAAAACTGAACGCTGCCACCAGCGCTAATAATCCGTTCAGAACAAAAGCCAAGCGGAAATCAAACAATCCAGGATGAGCCGCGCCACGCCATAGCGGCACCAGTTGCAGCAATAACGCCGACCAGGCCACGCCCACCAACATGGCCAGTTGCTGCAACATGCTGGTCAGCGTACTGGCCGAGCTGCGCGCCTGGTGATCCAGATCGGCAAACGCAAACGTAGCCAATGAAGTGAACTGCATGGAGCGGGATAAACCGGCCAAAAAGAGGCTGCTCATCATCAGCCACTTGGCCGTTTCGGGCGTAAACAGCGCACAGGCCGCGATCGACAATCCGCATAAAACGCCGTTGAAAAACAGGACACGACGGAAACCAAAGGTGCGCAGCATGCGCGTCGTGATCGCCTTCATGCCGAAATTACCCAGGAAATAGGCAAACAGAAAACTGCTGGCTGCCAGTGCGGAAAGGCCAAAGCCTAATTGGTAAAAAAGTGGCAGCAAAAAAGGCGTGGCACTGATCGCGATGCGAATCCAGGTGCCCGCCGAGAGCGTGGAAAGCGCAAAACTTTGAATGGCAAAAGGGCGCAAGTCGGGAAAGGGAACGGCGACCCGGCGAAGATGCCGCACGGCGATCCAGCCGAGCAGACTGCCGCCTGCGATCAAGAGCCAAGGCGCTACATGGCGGATCAGGCCATGGCTTAATACTTCCAGCCCGTAAAGCAGCATGGCCAGGGACATGGCGGTGTAGACAAAACCCGGCCAGTCCAGTTTGCGCCCGGTATCGCCTTGGGTTTCCGGTAAAAACCGTCGAGCCAGTAAAAAACCAGCCAGCCCGATGGGCAGATTCAAGAGGAAGTTCCAGCGCCAACCGATGTAGGTGGTGATGAAGCCGCCGACAATCGGACCGATGACGGGTGCAACCAGTGCGGGAAAGGTGATGAAGGTATTGGCCTCTAGTAATTCTGATTTACTGGCTTGGCGCAGCACAATGATGCGTCCGATCGGCACCATCATCGCGCCGCCTATGCCTTGTAGTGCGCGCGCCAAGATAAATTGCATCAGGTCTTGCGCCAGTCCGCAGGCCAGAGAGCCCAGTGTGAAAATCAGAATCGCCGCAAGAAAAACACGCAAGGCTGAAAAACGCTCCGCCAACCAGGCGGAAAGCGGCATGAAGATGGCGACGACCAGCATGTAAGTGGTGACGCCAATGCTCATTTGCACCGGCAGTACGCCCAAACTTTGCGCCATCTGCGGCAATGAGGTGTTGATGATCGCGCCGTCGAGCATCTGCATGAAAGCAGCGCTGGCTACGATCATCGCAGTCCGGCGGGTGAGGGGATGCAGGCTACTCATGGCAGCTCCGTGAAACGGTGAACGGAAAATTGGTGATCGTAGCTTGTGCGGATGCACCGGACGCTTGCGCACGCTAGCACAACTCCTTTGTCGCTAAAAAGCCGGCTTTGCGCAGGGCAGGTTTATTTTGCATCGACGCAAAAAAAACAGGCTCATGTCTTGGACATGAACCTGTTTTTAATCACTTGCAGCAGGATGTTCCGGCAACAAGCGATCGCATCGCCTTAACTCGGGCGCGAAGTTTCAATCTGAACCAGATTGGCAGCTTCAGCTTGTTCAGCCTTGGCATGTTCGACGCTATTGCGACGGGCGCGCTCTTGTGCTGCCGCGCTTTCTTCCGGGCTGGAAGTTCCAACTTCGTTGCGCGTTTCGATCATAACCAAAGGTTCGCTGCTGCCGGCTTGTTGAGCTTGCGCGGCGGCTTTGATATCGCTGCGACGACGACGAGTCGGTTGGGCGATTTCTGGAACGGTTTCTACCGGGCTGCTGGCGCGAGTTGCAACCATAACCAGACCTACTTCTTCCGGACTGGCAACTTCCAGAATCGGCGCAGCTACAACGGCTTGCGGCTGCTCTTTCACCGTCTCTTTAACCTCGACCGGAATTTCAGTCGGGATTGCAGCGCTGACCACCGGAGCTTCAACCGGCAGGCTTGGCGCAACTTCGGCAACGACCACTTCAACCGGGGCTGCAACTTGTACCGGCGCAACGCGCGTCTCTTGCTCGGCGGCAACGGCCGGAGCCTCTACCACGCGGGACTCGACGACGGGGGCAACGATCTCGGCAGCGGCAGGGCTGACGACTTCCGCTACCGGCGCAATCACGGCTTCGCGAGCGGGTTCAATCGGAGTGTACAGTTCCGCCACTTGCTCTGCGACTTCGGCGACTGCCTCTTCGCTGGCGGCCAGATCCTGCTGCAGTTCTGCGCCATTTTCCGTGTTGCGGTCGCGACGGTCATTGCTGCTGCGACGGCGGCGGCGACTGCTGCGGCTACGACCCTGTTCCGCTGACTCGTTGGATTCAACTTGCGGTGCAACGGTTTCAATCGGCTCGACCACAGGGGCGATCACTTCCGGCTGAGGACGCTCATTGCGCGGTGCGCGCGGTTGACGCTCACTGCGCTCTTTGCGATTTTGCTGGTCTTCCTCAATGCGCGGCTTGCCACCGTTGCGACGGTTGTCGGCGCGTTCGGCACGATCCATGCGTTCGGTTTTTTCTGCGCGCTCTGGGCGTTCGGTCGTGCGCTCGCTTCGTTCCGTGCGTTCCTGTGCTTGACGCGGGCCGCGCTCGTTACGGTTCTCGTTGCGACCGTTGCGGGCGTTGTTGCGATTGTCGGTGCGCGGGCGACGTGGTGCCGGTTTTTCTTCCTTGGCCGGTTCGCTGCTAAAGAAGGCGACAATCCGTTGCCACAGCGACGGACCGCTGGTGCTGGCAGCTTTGCGTGCCGGTTCGCGCGGCGTGGAAATCGGCGCCGGTTGTGCTGGAGTAATGCCCTTGACGGCTGCTTCCAGACGCTTGGTTTGTTCTTCCTTGGCCTTTTGCGGCTGATAACCTTCTTCGGCCGGCGCTTCCACCATCTTGTAGGACGGCAAAGCTTCATCAACCAAGTTCAATTCGTCATGACGCAGACGCGAAATGGTGTAGTTCGGCGTTTCCAGATGCATGTTCGGAATCAGTACCACGCCGACTTTCAGGCGGGCTTCGACGGCGAACAATTCGGCGCGTTTTTCGTTCAAGAGGAAAGTGGCGACATCGACCGGCACTTGTGCGTGCACGGCGCCGGTGTTGTCCTTCATGGCTTCTTCTTGAATGATGCGCAAGATGTGCAACGCGGACGATTCAATGCCACGGATAAAGCCGGTGCCATGGCAACGCGGGCAGGCGATGTGGCTGGTTTCTTCCAGAGACGGTTGCAGACGCTGGCGCGAGAGTTCGAGCAGACCAAAACGGCTGATCTTGCCGGTCTGCACGCGGGCGCGGTCGTGATGCAGTGCATCGCGCACGCGGTTTTCGACATCGCGCTGGTTCTTGGCGCTTTCCATGTCGATAAAGTCGATGACGATCAGACCGCCGACGTCGCGCAGACGCAGTTGGCGGGCGATTTCATCAGCGGCTTCCAGGTTGGTGCGCAGTGCGGTTTCTTCGATGTCGCCGCCCTTGGTGGCGCGCGCCGAGTTCACGTCAATCGACCACAGCGCTTCGGTGCGGTCGATCACAATTGCGCCGCCGGAAGGCAGAGCCACTTCGCGGGCATAAGCGGTTTCGATTTGATGTTCGATCTGGAACCGCGAGAACAGCGGCACATCATCTTTGTAGAGCTTCACGCGGTTGGCGTTGCCCGGCATGACATGGCGCATGAACTGGCCAGCTTGCTCGAAAATGGCGTCGGTATCGATCAGGATTTCGCCGATGTCCGGCTGGAAATAATCGCGGATCGCGCGGATGACGAGGCTCGATTCCTGATAAATCAGGAAAGCGCCGCTTTGCGAGCGCGCTGCGCCTTCGATGGCATTCCACAGTTGCAGCAGGTAGTTCATGTCCCACTGCAGTTCTTCCAGATTGCGGCCGATCGCGGCGGTGCGAGCGATCAGGCTCATGCCGGCCGGGGTTTCCAACTGATCCATCACGGCGCGCAACTCGTTGCGCTCTTCGCCTTCGATACGGCGCGAAACGCCGCCGCCACGCGGATTGTTCGGCATCAGCACGACATAACGGCCGGCCAGACTGATATAGGTGGTCAGCGCCGCGCCCTTGTTGCCGCGCTCGTCTTTTTCGACCTGGACGATGAGTTCTTGGCCTTCGCGCAGAGCCTCAACCACGCGGCCGCGACTCGCGCCTTCGCCATCGTTCAGATAGGCGCGGGCAATTTCCTTGAAGGGAAGGAAGCCATGACGATCACAGCCGTAATCGACAAAGCAGGCTTCGAGGGAGGGTTCGACACGGGTGATGACACCCTTGTAGATATTGGACTTGCGTTGTTCCTTGCCAATCGTTTCGATGTCCAGATCGATCAGCTTTTGTCCATCGACGATGGCAACGCGCAGCTCTTCAGCTTGCGTTGCATTAAACAGCATGCGTTTCATAAAAAGTCTCCTGCGCGCTCACGGCAGGATCGGCAAACAAGATGCCGGCGAAACCCGATCAGAAGGGGTGGCGAAGCAGCAGTTTCACAAGGAAATTGCGGGGCTGGGCCAAAGGTTTAACTGGTGGGGATGATGCCGGGCTCTGCTCCTTTGAAGGGCGTTATTCTTGTCGTTCCGAGTGCTGCGCGTTCCGGTTGGGAAGCCGCGCCAGCAGTAAAAATCCGTGAGTGCGTGTTTCTGGTAAATCAATTACCATCGCTGCTTTTTTCGGGGCGTATCATTGATGACGCTGGCCGGGCGGTGAGCGAGATTAACCGCTTCCCGCAACCCTGATTCTTCCGTGCCGTCAATCTGGCGATTCCCGCGCGTTTAGCCCTGTTTGAGCTTGGCAGACAATATGTCCGCGGCGGGTTGGAGATCGCAGATCTCATACGGTTTGGCGTTTGAATCAAAGAGCGGGGATAAACTTGGTCGGCTGGCAATTTGCCGCCGTTGCTGGCTGGGCGTTGTCGCTGCCGCAAAAACTGCCTCGCCGCATGGGCGAAGCGAACGAGAGTATAAGTCAAGATGCAGGATACGAGCAAAGCCTCTGTCACATTTCAGACCGTCGATGCTGACGATGCGGGCCAGCGGCTCGATAACTATCTACTGCGCCATCTGAAAGGCGTACCCAAGAGCCATGTTTACCGTATCGTGCGAGCCGGTGAAGTGCGGGTGAATAAAGGTCGTGCCGATGTGACCTACCGCTTGCAGGCGGGCGACGTCGTGCGCATCCCGCCGGTGCGCGTGGCCGAAAAGCCCGATACCAGTACGGCAGTTGCTGCTGCGCAACATATTGAGATTCCAGTGATTTATGAGGATGAGGCGATCATCGCGCTCAACAAGCCTGCCGGCATTGCGGTGCATGGCGGTTCGGGCGTGAGCTTTGGGGTGATCGAGCTTTTGCGTGCGCAGCGCCCGCAAGCCAAATTCATGGAACTGGTGCACCGGCTTGATCGCGAGACCTCGGGCATCCTTCTGGTCGCCAAGAAACGCTCGGCGCTGACTGCGCTGCACGAAGTGTTGCGTGAAGGTCACCAGATCGACAAACGCTATCTGGCGATGGTGAAGGGTACTTGGCCGCACGAGCGCAATCATGTGAAGTTCAAGCTGCTCAAATACGAAACGCCCGATGGCGAACGTCGTGTGAAGGTCTCGGACGAAGGCCTGACTTCGCACACCATTGTGAATCGCCGCGAAATCCGTGGCGCGTATAGCTTGGTCGAGTGCGAGCTCAAAACTGGCCGCACCCACCAGATTCGCGTGCATCTGGCGCATTCCGGTTATCCGATTCTGGGCGACGACAAATACGGCGATCCCCAGCTCAATAAAATCCTGCCGCGCCAGGGGCTCAAGCGCATGTTCTTGCATGCCTGGCGGCTCACCTTCAACCACCCGCTCTCGGGGCAGACGCTCGAACTCGTCGCGCCGCTGCCGCCTGAATTGCAATCTTTTCTGGATACCCTGCAATGATCCCTCGCCAGGAATTTGATCTGCTCGTCTTTGACTGGGACGGCACTTTGATGGATTCGACTGCGACCATCGTCACTTCTATTCAGAGCGCGTTTCGCGATCTGGGCTTGCCTGAGCCGGCTGCGCGCGACTGCCGCTATGTGATCGGTTTTGGCCTGAAAGAAGCGCTGGCTTATCTGGCGCCGGGTCAGACTGACGCGGTGGTCGAACATCTCATCGAGCGCTATCGCCACTATTTTCTGTCGCACGAAAAGCAGTTGATCCTGTTTGAAGGCGTGATCGACGGACTCGCCCAGCTCGAAGAAGCCGGCTATATGCTGGCGGTCGCGACCGGCAAAGCGCGCAATGGACTTGATCGCCTGCTGGATCTGACTGGCCTGCGCGAACGCTTTGTGGTGACGCGCTGCGCTGATGAAGCGTTTTCCAAGCCGCATCCGGCCATGCTCAATTACATCCTTGATTTCACGGCGGTGCATCCAAGCAAAGCCTTGATGATTGGCGATACCACGCATGACTTGGAACTGGGCAAGAACGCGGGCGTGCGCAGTGTGGCCATGACTTACGGCGCGCATCCGATTGCAGAAATGCTGCCGCACGGCCCGGTCGCCCACTTTGACGATTTCCCGGCACTGACCGATTGGCTTTTGAAGAGGGATTGAAATGCGCGCGGTTTGTCCTAGCGAAGCACTGGTCAATGGCGGGGCGGCGGTGCGCTTTAC
The DNA here is from genome assembly GCA_964291975.1 of uncultured Formivibrio sp. Classification (GTDB taxonomy): domain Bacteria; phylum Pseudomonadota; class Gammaproteobacteria; order Burkholderiales; family Chitinibacteraceae; genus CAXYUI01. Next base: position 22,384 of record CAXYUI010000001.1, read on the forward strand.
CGCACGGGTTCAGGGTGTGGACGCGCCGGCTTTTGTCATGCGTTATCAGGATACAGTGCGCGCCTTTGTGAATGAGTGCGCGCACGTGCCCGTCGAGCTGGACCTCAAGCCGGGGCAGGTGTTTGACCAGTCTGGCGAGTATCTTGTCTGTTCCATGCACGGCGCTTACTATGCTCCGGACTCAGGGGAGTGCGTGGGCGGGCCTTGTCGCGGCGCGATGTTGGTGTCGCTTGATGTGATTGAAATGGATGGCCAAGTCTGGCTGATCGAGGATGAAAAATGAACGAAAACTGGGAACGCCAAGCTTTGCAGGATTTGCTGACTGCCAGCGTGAAAGAACAAAAACTGGCGCGGCGCTGGGGTATTTTTTTCAAGCTGCTGACTTTTGGTTATCTGGCTTTTCTGGTGTTGGCTATTGTCGGCTTGGCCGCCTCTGGCGATGCTGAACACACCAGCGCCGGCGCGCATACGGCGGTGATCGAAATGCGCGGCGTGATCGCGCCGGGCGGAGATGTCAGTGCCGACAAAGTCATCGACGGTCTGCGCGATGCGTTCAAAGACAAGAACACCCGTGGCGTGATTGTGCGTGCCAATAGCCCGGGCGGTAGTCCAGTGCAATCGGGCATCATTTACGATGAAATTCGTCGCTTGCGCAAACTGCATCCGCAAACCCCTTTGTATGTGGTGATGGAAGATGTTTGCGCGTCGGGCTGTTATTACGCCGCTGCCGCCGCCGATGCGATCTACGCTGACAAGGCCAGTTTGGTGGGTTCGATTGGCGTATTGATGAATGGCTTTGGCTTCACCTCGGCGATGGACAAACTGGGCGTGGAACGCCGTTTGTTGACCGCTGGCGCCAACAAGGGTTTTCTTGATCCGTTCTCGCCGATGAGCCCGGAGCAGAAGGAAAAAGCCCAAGTCATGCTCAATGAAATCCACCAGCAGTTCATCGACGTAGTGAAAGCCGGCCGAGGCAAAAAGCTGGCGGCGGATAACCCCGACCTTTTTTCGGGCATGGTCTGGAGCGGCGAGGCCGCGCAAAAGCTGGGTCTGATCGATGGGCTGTCTTCGGTGGATGCCGTTGCGCGCGATGTCATCAAAGCGCCGCGCATCGTCGATTTCACGCCGAAAGCCGACTGGGCTGACCGCTTTGCCAAGCAAATCGGCGCCTCGATGGGTGCCAAACTCGGTACATCGTTCGATTTGCAGCTGAGGTAAAACCATGCGTCGCAAGCATCGCCCCGAAGAACACGAAAATCACGAACGCTGGCTGGTGTCGTATGCCGACTTCATCACGCTGCTCTTCGCGTTCTTCGTGGTGATGTATGCGATCTCATCGGTCAACGAAGGCAAGTACCGGATTCTGTCCGATTCCTTGACCAGCGCGTTTCGCAATGTCACGCCCAGCTCGATCAATCCGATTCAAGTGGGGCAGCCGAGCAGTGGCCAGATTGTGCGGCCGGTGGCCTCGGCCGTTGAGATCAAACCCGCCGATACGGCCGAAGCGCGCAAAATGCAGTTGATGGCGAACGAGCTTAAAGGCTCACTGGGTTCAATGATCGACCAAGGCAAGGTGCGAGTGACGCATTCCAAGCGCGGCATCGCCATTGAAATCAACGACTCCATCTTGTTCGATCCGGCGCGAGCCGATCTGCAGCCAGCTTCTGCTGAGATGCTGCTGGCGGTGGCGGAAATGGTGAAGGGCACCGACAACCTGATCCAGATCGAAGGCCATACCGATAACCAGCCGATCCGTTCGGCGCAATTTCCTTCAAACTGGGAACTTTCAAGCGCGCGTGCCGCCAGCGTGGTGCGCCTGTTTGCTGAGGCCGGTATTGCATCGCAACGCATGGTGGTGATCGGCTACAGCGAATTTCGCCCGGTTGAGCCCAACGACACCATCGAGCGCCGCGCCCGCAACCGGCGCGTCACGCTCAATATCCTGGCTGACAATCGCGACGACGTGTCGGTCTTGCCGCTCGCACAAAAACCCTGAGTTCAAATATGCAGTAGCGCGCCGTTTTCGAGCTCTGGCTGGTTCAAGAGTTCGATCACGGCTGCGGCGACTTCTTCGCAGCTTCTCAAAGCGCCTTTTTCCTTGAAGCCGATAAATTTGCCCACCAAGGGGAAATCCTCTGCGCGGCTTGCGCGGATTTCCTCCTGCATGGCGGTGTCGAGCACGCCCGGCGCATAGGCGACGAGGGTGGCCGGATGGCGGGCGCTGGCTTGTTCCAGCGCCACAGCTTGAGTAAAGCGGTCAATGCCCGCCTTGGCCGCGCAGTAGGCGCTCCAGGCCGGCAGCGCATTGCGCCCCGCGCCGGACGAAATGTTGACGATGCGCTTTTCGCCGGCAAAATCCTGAAAGGCTTTAAGAAAAGCCGAGGTGAGCAGCATGGGCGCAGCCAGATTCACGGCGATGTTGTCGAGCACGCTGGCTGGCGGCGCATCTTCTGCGCGCTTGAGCGGCGCGATCAGCCCGGCGTTGTTGATGAGATAGAGGCTGTCGCCGGCTTGCGGCGCGATTTTTTCGCAGATGATTTGCGCGAGCGCGGGCAGGGCAGCCAGATCGGTGAGATCAAACTGGTATTCGCTGTATTTTGCGTCGGTGCGCGCTGCCTGCGCGGTCAGCGCCGGATTGCTGCGTCGGGCGATGCCGATGAGGTGGTGATTCGGTGCGCACAAGGCGGTGGCGAGCGCCGCGCCAAGGCCACTTGAGGTGCCCGTAATCAGGTAATGCTTCATCTTCTTTTCTCCAGTAAAAACGGCCCTAGTGGGCCGTTTTGATTTTAATGGATCGCGTGATCGGAATGCAGATCTGGATGTTTGCGTCGCCAGCGGCGCTGCAGTGAATCAAACCCTAAATACAGCGTGGGCGTGATGTAGAGCGTAATCATCTGCGAGAAAATCAGCCCGCCGACAATCGCCACCCCCATGGGTTGGCGCAATTCCGCACCCGCGCCCAGACCCAGCGCAATGGGCAGCGCGCCCATGATAGCCGCGAGCGTAGTCATCATGATCGGACGGAAGCGCAACTGACAAGCTTCCAGAATCGCCGCGTGCGGGGCTTTGCCATCGCGGCGTTCGGCTTCGAGTGCAAAGTCGATCATCATGATCGCGTTTTTCTTCACGATGCCCACCAGCAGCAAAATCCCGATCATGGCGATAAATGAAATATCCAGCCCCATGATCTTGAGCGAAAGAAACGCGCCAACCGCGGCTGATGGGATACCGGCCAGAATCGTAATCGGGTGAATCCAGCTTTCATACAGCACACCCAGGACGACATAAATCACCGCGATTGCGATCAGGATCAGCCAGAGCTGGCTGTTTTGCGATTGCAGAAATACCGCTGCGTCGCCGGTGAAGTTGCCAAAGACTTGCGGTGGCATGTTCAGTTCTTGTTTGATGCGCTGCATTTCCTCAACCGCCGCCGAGAGTGGCACGCCATCGGCCATATTGAACGACAGTGTTACCGACGGCAGTTGCCCTTGGTGGTTGACCGAGCTGTTCACCCGTACCCGCTCGACGCGAGAGAAAGCGGACAGCGGCACCAGTTGCCCTGACTTGTTGCGCACGCGCAGTTGCGCCAAGCCGTTTTCATCGCGGCGGAAATCGTCCGAGAACGACATCAGCACCGGATAGTTGTCTTGGGTCAGGTAGATCGTGCCGACCTGGCGATCGCCAAAGGCGTTGTTGAGCGCCTCGCGCAGCGCCTGCATGTCGATGCCCAAGCTGTGCGCTTTGTCGCGATCCAGAATCAGCCGCGCTTGCAGGCCGTTGCGTTCCGCGTCGGTGTTCAGATCAGTGAATACCTGCGGCGACTGACGCATGCGGTTCATCATCTGCTCCGCCCACTGATTGAGCAGATCTATATCCACCGATTGCAGGGTGTACTGGTATTTGCTGGCGCTGCTGCGTCCGCCCAGGCGCAGGTTCTGGATGGCGCCATAGGTCACGCGAAAGCCCGGAATATCTGCGGTGTTTTTACGCAGGCTGGCCAGGACTTCAGCCATGGCGGCGCGTTCGCCGCGCGGCTTGAGGGTGATGAACATATAGCCGCGATTATTGCTGCCATTGAACGCAACCACCGATTGCACGTTGGGATTTTTGCGTACGGCGCTGGCGGCGCGGGTTTGCAGTTCGCGCATGGCCGGCGAGGCAATATCTTGCGATGCCTGTGTGGAGGCGCGCACCTGACCGATGTCTTCTTCCGGGAAAAAAGACTTGGGCATGATCAGATACAGCCAAACGGTCAGCCCAAACGTGGCCAGAGCAATGCTCAGCATCACTTTGCGATGATGCAGCGTCCAAGCGAGGCTGTTGCTGTAACCGTGCAGTACACGGCTCAGCAGCGCTTCAAAAGCGCGGCTCCAGGCCGGTACTTTTTCGTCTGCATCGTGATGATGACGCACAAAGCGCGCGGCCAACATAGGGATGATGGTCAGCGCCGCCAAGGCCGAAACTGCAATGGCCAGCGTCACTACGGCGGCGAATTCGTGGAACAAAAGCCCCATGGTGCCGGGCATGAAAAAGATCGGAATGAACACCGCAATCAGCGATACGGTGATCGAAATCACGGTAAACGCGACTTCGCGCGCGCCGCGCACTGCGGCCTGGAAGGGTTTCACGCCGTTTTCGATATGGCGCACGATGTTTTCCAGCACCACGATGGCGTCATCGACGACCAAGCCGATGGCGATGGTCAGTCCCATCAGCGAGATATTGTCGAGGCTATAGCCCAACCACAGCATCAGTCCGAACGTGCCCAGCAGCGATACCGGCAGCGACACCGAGGGAATCAGCGTGGCGGACAAGCGGCGCAGGAACAGCAGAATCACCAGAATCACCAGCACGATGGTCAGCAGCATGGTCAGCGTCACATCGTGAATCGCCTCGCGCACCGATGCCGAGCGGTCATTCAGTTGCTTGATCTCGATCGAGGCCGGTAATTGGGCTTGCAAGCGTGGCAGCCAGCGCTTGATTTCATCGACCACCGCCACGGTATTGGCGTCGGACTGGCGATACACCTGCAACACAATCGATGCTTCGCCGTTGACCGCGCTGAACGATTTGGCGTTTTCCACGCTGTCGTAGACCTCGGCTACATCGGCAAGTCGCACCGGCTGGCCGTTTTTCATCGCCACAATCAGCGTACTGAAGGCCTGCGCGTTTTTCAGTTGTTCGTTGGCGCCGATAATCAGCACCTGACGGCCGCCTTCGAGCGTGCCGACCGGGGTGTTGGCGTTGGCGTTTTTCAGGACGGCAGCGAGTTCGGTGGTGGAAAGATCGCGCGCGGCGAGTTTTTCGGCATCGATTTTGACGCGCACCGCAAAGCGTTTCTGCCCCTGGATGGTGACTTGCGCCACGCCATTCAGGGTTGAGAGCGTGGGCGAGATGATGTTGTCGGAGTAATCGTTGAGTTCCGACATCGACATCGAAGGTGAACTCACCCCGACCATCAGGATCGGATCGTCAGCCGGGTTGACCTTGCGATAAGACGGCGGGTTGGTCATGTCCGACGGCAGGCTGCGCTGCGCGCGGAACAAGGCCGCCTGCACGTCGACGGCGGCGGCTTCGATAGCACGTTTCGGGTCGAATTCCAGCGGGATGCTGGTGCTGCCCCGCGGGCTGGTCGAAGGCATCATCGACAAACCGGGGATGGTGGAAAACTGCTTTTCCAGCACATTGGCCACCGAAGCGGCCATGGTTTCCGGCGATGCGCCCGGCAGGTTGGCCGAGACGCTGATGATGGGCATGTTGAAAGAAGGCAGCGCCGAAATCGGCAGCTTGAACCAGGCGAGCGCGCCGCCGATGACCACGGCCAGCCACAAAAGCGTGGTGGCCACCGGACGGCGGATGCTGTGTTCGGAAAGATTCACGCTGAATCCTCCTTAGCGGCTGGCCGCGCTGGCGCGCC
>CAXYUI010000002.1:0-27513 GCA_964291975.1 uncultured Formivibrio sp.
TGATTAAAATAAGCTCAGGGTAATATTCTTACAAATTGTCACCAACCATGCAAATCTTCGTTATTTCAAGGCATTCAATATTGCCAAATACGGGGTGTTGCCTGTCATTGCCCTTTTTATAGGGTAAAATCAGCCCCCCGGATTTGGAAATGCACTTGAAAGGAAAATCATGCCGCTGACTCGCGCCGCCTTCGACCAATACATGGTTCCCAATTACGCTCCTGCCGAGTTTGTCCCGGTGATGGGCGCCGGTAGCCGAATCTGGGATCAGTCCGGGCGCGAATTCATTGATTTTGCAGGTGGAATTGCGGTTAATTCCCTGGGGCATTGCCACCCTGCACTGGTAGCGGCGCTGGAAGATCAAGCCACCAAGCTGTGGCACGTTTCCAATGTATTCACCAACGAACCGGCGCTGGCGCTGGCCAAGCGGCTGGTCGAGGCCACCTTTGCGGAAAAGACTTTTTTCTGCAACTCCGGCGCCGAAGCCAATGAAGCTGCGCTCAAGCTCGCGCGTCGCGCGGCGATCGAGCGCTTTGGCGAGCAAAAGCACAAGGTGCTCTCGACGATCAACTCTTTCCATGGCCGCACTTTCTTCACCGTCAGCGTGGGTGGCCAGCCCAAGTATTCCGATGGTTTCGGCCCCAAGCCTGAAGGCATTGCTTATTTCGAGTACAACCATCTCGATTCGCTCAAAGCCTTGATCGACGACGATACGGCCTGTGTGATTCTGGAGCCGATCCAGGGCGAAAGCGGCGTATTGCCGGCTGATCCGGTTTTTCTGCAAGGCGTACGTGCCCTGTGCGATCAACACAAAGCCTTTTTGATTTTTGATGAAGTGCAGACTGGCGTGGGGCGCACCGGCAGCCTGTTTGCCTATCAGCAGTACGGCGTGACGCCGGATATTCTGACCACGGCCAAGAGTCTGGGCGGCGGCTTTCCGATCGGCGCCATGATGACGACGGCCGATCTTGCTCGTCACTTCTCTCCGGGCACGCACGGCACCACTTTTGGTGGCAATGCCTTGGCATGCGCGGTCGCCGGCGCGGTGCTCGATATTGTGAATACCCCCGAGACACTGGCGGCCATTCGCGCTAAGCATGAACGCTTCAAGTCCGGCATTTTGGCCATTAACGAAAAGCACGCAGTATTTAAGCAAGTGCGCGGCATGGGCTTGTTGATTGGTTCGGTGCTCGCGCCGCAGTACGCCGGTCGCGCCAAGGAAATCCTCGACCTGTGTACGCGTCATGGCTTGATGGTGCTGATGGCAGGACCCAACGTGATCCGCTTTGCGCCCTCGCTGGTGATCGAAGACAGCGAGATCGACGAAGGCTTGGCGCGGTTTGCCGCAGCCTTGGCGGATTTTGTGGGTTGATTGATTGTCGAGGGGCCGTTTTGTTAATAGCAAAGCGGCCTTTTTCATGGCGGAGATAAAACATGCAGCAAGTTCGATGGGGTGTGCTCGGTTATGCCCGCATTGCCCGACTTAATGCGATCCCGGCCATTTTGCGCACGCCCGAAGCGAAGCTAGCGGGCGTGGCTTCGCGCGATCCGGCCAAACTGGCGGAGTGCCAAAACGCCTTCGCGCCGCACAAAACTTTCAGTACTTACGAAGCGCTTTTAGCCGATCCAGACATCAATGCGGTGTACATTCCGCTGCCTAATGCGCTGCACAAAGAATGGGTGATCGCCGCCTTGCGCGCGGGCAAGCATGTCTTGTGCGAAAAGCCGCTCGGCCTCACCGCGGCGGAAGTCCGTGAAATGGCCGATCAAGCTCAGGTCTCAAATCGCCTGTTGATGGAAGGCGTGATGTATCGCTACACCGAGCGCGCGCGTTTGGTGGAATCGATTTTGCAAAGCGGCGTATTGGGCGAGTTGCGCCATCTGAATGCGAGTTTTCGCTTCTGGCTTGATCGCGTCGATACCATCAAGGAAAAACCTGAACTCGGCGGCGGGGCGCTCTTTGATGTGGGCTGTTATCCCGTCAGTTTGCTGGGTTTACTGACCCAGGCGCAGCCGGCTTCGTGCAAGGCCGTCGCCACGCGCCGCAATGGTGTGGACGTGAATGTTTCCGCCATACTGGGCTACGAAAGCGGACTGATCGCCAATCTGCATTGCGGCTTCAATGCCTTTACCCGCATCCATGCCGAAATCATCGGCATCGACGGCATGCTGGAAATCCCCGACACTTACCTCGATAACGCGGGCACACTGCGCTTAATTACCAAAGAGGGCGAACACGAAATCGTTGTGCCGTCTTCGGATCGCTTTGGCGCGGAGTTCGCCGATTTTTCTGCGGCGATTTTGCACGGGCGCGCGCCGAAAGTGTCTTTGGCGGAAAGCCTGCATAACGCGCAAATTATGGATTTATTGCAGGAAGCGGCGCGGTGAGGGCGCTGCTGCTGACCAGTGCACTGCTGACCAGCGCGTTGGCTTGGGGTGGGGATTGCCGCGATGTGTGGCGGCAGATTCAGCGCAATCAGCCTGCGTCTTTTGCCGAATCGGGCTGCAATCTGGATTTTTACGATCGTTTCGGACGCACGCCCTTGATCGCCGCGCTCGATGCCAAGGCTTCGACGGCGCTGCTGACGCATTTGCTCGATGCCGGCGCCAAACCCGATTTCCCGAGCCGTTACGGCAATCCACCGCTGATTTGGGCCATCATCGCCGGCCCGCAGGCTACCCAACTCTTACTGGCGCGCGGCGCAACGCCGGTATCCACCCTGAATTTCGACGGTCCGCTTTTTTCCGGATTCGATGTAACGCGAATTTTTGCCGGTCGTGTGCCCACTCTTTATCTGGGCGCTTGGTTGCAAGCAGGCGCGGCCAAAACCTTATTGGCAGGCGGCGTGCGCTTGAATCCGGTCGATTCGGGACGCTTGGTCGATGAGCTCAGCACCCTGCCAGTGGGTGATCTGGAAGTGCTCTTGCAAGGCGGATTTAATTTGCGCGTGCGCAACAGGCAAGGGCAAACGCTGCTGCATGAAGTGGTGCGCCTGCAAAAGCGGGGGCTGATTCCTCTTTTGTTGCGCTATGGCGCGTCAGTCCATGAGCGCAATTCCCGCGGCCAGACGGCGATTGATCTGGCGCGGCAATTGCATCGTCAAGCCGAACTCGACTGCCTGCGCGGCTCAACGTGCCGCTGATTAAGATTTCTTCTTGGTCTTGCTGCTTTTTTTGCTTGTAACTTTGGCCTTGGCGGGTTTGCGAATAACTTTTTTGGCGGCAGGCTTGGCGGTTTTATTGCACACCGTCACCGTTTTACGTTTTGCGCCTTTACCGGTTGTGACTTTACGGCAGGTCTTGGTTTGCTCTGCACCCTGGCTGCGTATTTCTTCATTGACTTCAGCCTGCTTATTGCCGGCAAAAGCGAGCAGGGAAGCGACATCCACCGCCTCAGTATCGTGCTCGCTCATCCGACGTCCACCGTTAAAGCGCGAGGACCAATATTTATCGGTGATCTTCACCACCTCGATGCGACGACCTTTGCGCGGCGCATGCACGAAACGGTTATCGCCCAGATAAATGCCAACGTGCGAAAACTGACGTCTGAGTGTGTTGAAAAACACCAGATCACCCGGCTTGAGTTCTTCTCGGTCGATTTTTTCGCCAACTCGGCTCATTTCCAGCGCGGTGCGCGGCAGGGTGAGTTTGAGCGAGCTCTGGAAAACGTATTTCACAAAACCGCTGCAGTCGAGCCCCTGGCTGGGGTCATTCCCCCCCCATTTGTATTTGACCCCAATCAGCCCCAGCGCAGAAAAAAGCAGATCCTGCGCGGGCGTTAAAGCTTGTGGTGCGCTGGCTGCGTGATTTGCAGGCGTCGCCAGTGCCGCACTGGCGGTACGAGAAGCGCGATTTTTCTTCACGCTGACTGGCGCGCTGGCAACTGGCGGAGCGGCTGTGGCCGCAGGCGCGACAAACTCATCGTCGTCAGCGCGGGCGGGGGCCGAGAGCAGGGCGGCGAGCTGGGCCGCGATCAACCATGTCTTTTTCATGGGCGACACTCTAACGGATGTAAAAAAAACCTGCAAAAACGCAGTACGCTTGTTTTTGGGTAAACCTTTCATGCAATCGCAACACTCTTTAGACTTGCAATTAAATTGCTCACACACAGGGAAAGCCCCTCGTCATGCTCAAGGAAACTTTCAACGTTGTTCGCGATCTGCCCCGTTTGCGCGAAATCATCGCCGTCCTGGTGCGGCACGGCATGGGCAATTTTGTGCAGCGTGTGGGCTTGGCTCGCGGAATTGAACGAGTCGAAGAATTACTGCATGTGCAATCGCGACTTGAAATCGAGCAAATGGATTCAGCGGTACGCATGCGGCGCGTGCTGGAAGAACTCGGGCCGACATTCATCAAATTTGGTCAGGTGCTGGCCACTCGGGTTGATTTGTTTCCGCCCGAATGGATCACCGAATTTGAAAAACTACAAAACGAAGTTCCGCCCTTACCGTTTACACAAATGCTGCCCGAAGTGGAAACCGCGCTGGGCTGCGATGCATATGAAATCTTCGACGAGATCGATTTCGAGCCGATAGGATCAGCTTCGATCGCACAAGTTCACCGCGCGCGGCTCAAAAGTGGCGAAGATGTGGTGCTGAAAATCCGCCGCCCGAATATCGTGACCAAGATCGATGCGGATTTGCGCATCTTGCGCCATGTCGCGGCGCTGACCGAGTTCGAATTCCCCGACGCGCGCCGTTACCAGCCGGTGCGGATCGCTGAAGAGTTCGCGCGCTCGCTCAAACGTGAGCTCAATTTCGCTTCGGAAGCGCGCAATATGGAGCGCTTCACGCAAAATTTTGCCGGGCACGACGAGGTCGTGATTCCGCGCGTTTGGCGTGATCTCACCAGCGAGCGCTTGTGCGTGCAATCGTATCTGGGGGGGATTGCCGGTAATCAGCTGGCCGCTGCAACCGAAGCGGGGCTGGATCGCAAAGTGCTGGCCGCGCGCGGTGCCGATGCCGTGCTGAAAATGGTGCTGATCGATGGCTATTTCCATGCCGATCCGCATCCGGGCAATGTCAAATATCTGCCCGGCAACCGCCTGGGATTTCTGGATTTCGGCATGGTCGGCCGCTTGCCGCACCAGCGCCGCGACCAAATCGTCAACCTGCTTGCGGCACTGTCGCAACGCAATGAAAGCGACATCCTGAATGTGTTGATGGAGTGGACCGGTGATGCGGTGGTCGATGAGGACCAACTCGGCGCTGACATTGCCGATTTCATGTTCAATTACGAAAACCTGCCCTTGAAGGACATTCAGGTCAGCGCCTTGCTCAATGATGTGGCGCGCATCATGCGCGAACACGAAATCATGCTGCCGCCCGATCTGACGCTGCTCTTTAAGGCGCTGATCTCGCTGGAAGGCTTTGGCCGCCAACTCGATCCTGATTTTCAGATGATCCAGCACCTCACGCCGTTTGTGAAAGAAGTGCTGATCGCGCGTTATCACCCGAAAAATCTGCTCAAGCGCGGCCGCGAAGGCATGGTCGTGGCGCTGCACCTGATCGGCGGACTACCCAGAGATATTGGTCGTCTGATCCGCCAGGCGCGGCGCGGCACTTTGAAAATTGATCTGGATTTGAAGCGACTCGATCATTTTGGCGCGCAACTCACGCGTAGCTCCAACCGGCTGACCATGGGCATTGTCACCGGCTCACTGATTATTGGCTCGTCGATCGTGATGACCGTGAACGCCGGCCCGATGTTGTTTGGTTTGCCGGCATTTGGTTTTCTGGGTTACCTGCTGGCCTTTTTCAATACGGTCTGGCTGATCCTGTCGATCTGGGTTTCGGGAAAATCGGAACGCTAAGCCAGATTTTTAGACTGGTTTGTTGTGTGGCTGCCTGCCCAAACGCGCAAATCTGCGTGAGACTCAACGTCTGTCACAATCGGATGGTATGATCCCGGCTCCAATCCAATAGATCCGAAGCGGACAAGCGGGAGTCGTACATGGGGGTGTTTCGCTACAAGGCGATTCCCGTGGCAGGGGGCAGGGCAGTATCGGGTGAAATCGAAGCAGAAAATGCGCGGCAAGCGCGTGCCTTGCTGCGTGAAAAAGGCTTACTGCCAAGCCAAATCGACCTGAAAACCGAAGCGGGCGAGACGCAGCGCGACGCACGTCTGCGTTTATCTTCATCGCAACTGAATACGCTGACCCGACAATTTTCAGCCTTGCTGAGCGCAGGCCTCACGATTGATGAAGTGTTGTTTATCTTGGGTGAGCAAAGTGAGCTGGAAAAAGAAAAACGCCTGATGCAGGCTTTGCGCACGCAGATTGCACAGGGCGCTTCGCTTTCTCAGGCGATGTCGCGCTTTCCTCGAGTTTTCCCCTCGTTTTACCGCATCTTGGTGCGCGCCGGTGAGGAGTCAGGTCGACTCTCTACCGTGATGCAGCGCTTGGCTGATTATCTGGAAGCCCGTGGCGAGCTGGCCGCCAAAGTGGGCTTGGCGTTTATCTACCCGGCCGTGGTGCTGGTGGTGTCGCTCGCCGTGGTAGCCGGGATGATTACCTGGGTCGTGCCGCAAATGGTTCAGGTGTTTCAAAGCTCCAAGCAGACCTTACCGATTCTGACCCGCATCATGCTCTGGCTCAGCGATTTCCTGACCAACTGGGGCGGTTGGATGCTGCTGGCGATCGGCGTGGCGGTGGCGGTGTTTCTACGCGCGCTCAAAAACCCTGATTTTCGTTACCGCGTTCACGCTTGGCGCTTGCGCTTGCCGCTCTTGGGGCGCTTCGATCACGCAGCCAACACCGCGCGCTTTGCCAGCACCTTGTCGATTTTGGTTGGTGGTGGCGTTCCGCTCTTGAGCGCGATGCAAGCAGCCGAAGGTGTGATGACCAGCCTGCCGATGCAGCGCGCCGTGGATGCCATTGCTCATCAGGTGCGCGAAGGGGTGACATTGTCGCGCGCGTTGTCTGCAATCGGCGGCTTCCCGCCGGTGCTGGTGCACTTGGTTTCCAGTGGTGAGGCAACCGGGCGACTTGAGCAGATGCTCGATCGCGCCGCGACCGAACAATCCAAAGATCTGGCTCGCCGCATCGAAACCTTTACCAGCCTGCTTGGCCCGATTGTGGTGCTCTTTATGGGCGCGATGGTGCTGATGATTGTGCTGGCGATTCTCTTGCCTGTTTTTGAAATGAACCAGTTGGTGAAATAGAAGGAGTAGCAATGAAATACCGTGCCCAGCAGGGTTTTACCCTGATTGAAATCTTGGTGGTGGTGACGATTTTGGCCATTCTTGGCGCCTTGGTGGTGCCAAAGATCATGGATAGGCCGAACGAAGCGCGCGTGGTGGCGGCCAAGCAAGATATTGCCTCGATCATGTCGGCGCTCAAGCTCTACAAGCTCGACAATGGCCGCTATCCCAGCCAGGAGCAAGGCTTGAAGGCCTTGATCGAAAAACCGTCGAGCGAGCCTTTGCCGATGAACTGGAAGCCGGGTGGTTATCTGGAAAAAGCGCCGAAAGATCCGTGGGGTCGTGAATACATGTATGTAAAACCCGGCATCGCCAGCGCCGAAATTGATGTCATCAGCTACGGCGCCGATGGCCAATCGGGCGGCGAAGGCTACGACGCCGACATCGTTTCTTCGCAGCTTTGATGCTATGCGGCAGCGCGGTTTCACCCTGATCGAAATCCTGGTGGTGGTGGCCATCATCGCCATCATGCTCGGGGTGACCGTGGCGCGCATGGATCTTTCTGATGGCCGCAAGGCGCGCCATGCGGCTGAACAATTGGGCGACCTGTTTGATTCCGCGCGCGATGAAGCCGTGACCAGCGGCAAGAATGTGGCGATTTCCAGTGATGGCGAAGGCTATCAATTCTGGATCGCCGAAGAAGGCCGTAATGAATGGCTGCCGCTGGCTGACAATGCTTTGCTCAAAGCGGGCCGACTGGCCACGGGCGTGAGTTGGACCGCGCAATCGGTCAATGGCAATTGGCGTCCCGTTGGCGAGCGTATTGTTTTTTCACCCAATGGTTTGGTTGAACCGTTCCGAGTCACACTCAGCGCAGGTGAATCCTCGGTCGTCATCGCCACCGATGTCATGGGACGAATGGCGCTTGATGTTGAATAAATCCAAAGGTTTTACCTTGATCGAAACGCTGGTGGCGCTAGCCGTCGTCGGTATCGCGCTAGCGGCCGCGATCAAAGCCACCAATAGCAGCATTGATGTGGCCTCACGCCTGAAATATCGCACTGCGGCAGTTTGGGTTGCGAGCAACGTCGTCAACCGGATTTTGGCTTTACATGAATTTCCCGAACTGGGCGCGCGCGAAGGTAAAGAAGTGCAAGGCGATACCGAATTCACTTGGCGCATGGAAGTTTCGGTCACGCCGAACTACAGCTTTCGCCGCGTGGAGGTGAAAGTTTTCATGCCCGATAACAACGATTACGCCGTAGCCAGACAGGTGAGTTATGTCGCGAAACGTTGAACGCGGCTTTACCTTGATCGAAATCCTGGTTGCGCTGACGGTCTTTGCCGTTATTGCGCTGATTTCCTATCGCGGGCTCGATACAGTGCTCAATGCCAAGGTGCGCGTCGATGCCGAAATGCGCTTTTGGCGCGATATCGGTCTCGTCTTTGACCGCATTGAAACCGACTTTTCCCAAATCAGCACCGTAAGCCGCATCGATGCCAGCGGCAAAATCCGCCCCCCTTTGCGCGCCGGTGATTTGCCCGATCAAGTGCTGTTTGAAATGACGCGCTTTGACGGCTCGCGCGATCCGGTACACGTGGGCTACCGGCTACGCGAGCAAAAGCTGGAGTTATTGCTCTGGAAGTTCAACGCCAAAGGCGAAGAGCTGGGTTCGCCCGATGTGCATTTACTGATTGAAGGCATCGAAGCTTGCCAGCTCAGTTATTTAAACAACCAGGGGCGTTGGTCTGATCGGTGGACTGAAGGTTCAGAAGCGCGCCCACAAGGCGTGCGCATTGAATTGCGGGTTGCTGGACGTGGCACATTTGAGCGGATGTTTGCCCTGTTATGAACAAACACTCAACTCAATCGGGCATGGCGCTGATTAGCGCTGTACTGGTCGCCGCTTTGGTCGCCTCTGTAGCCATCGTATTGGTAGCGCGCGCGCATCAGTGGCTGAATCAGCTGGAAAATCGACAAAATTATGTGGTCGCCCAGACGATTGCTTATAGCGCGGTTGATCTGGCGCGCTTCACGATTCGTGATGATTTGCGCAACAACAGCGTCGATCACCGTAAAGAACCGTGGAATCTGCCTATCCCGGAAATCAAAATTGAAGAAGGCGTGGCTTCGGGGCAATTAGAGGAATTGCAAGGACGTTTCAATTTGGGTGCCATGGTGAGTGCAGGGCAGCTCGATCAAACGGTCGTCGATGGTTTTTCGAAGCTGTGCTCAGCCATTGGCGTTTCCAGTGGTTTGGCGCAAACCTTGGCCAGTGCCGTTAAAAAAGATCTGGAAGCCAAGCGTCAGGTTGGCGGTGTGGGCGTGTTTCCCTATGTGCTGTTGTCCGACCTGAACAAACTCGAAGGTTTTGATGCAGATACACGGCAAAAGCTTGAGCCGTATGTGACGATCCTGCCTGAAAAAATGCCGGTCAATGTCAACTTTGTCACCGCAGAAGTCTTGCAGGCGTCGATGGAAGGGATGACCTCGTCCGATGCGGCAGCGGTTATCTCCACGCGAGGCAGTAAACATTTCGCCAATTTCAACGAATTTGTTGCGGCGTTACCGGAAAATTTGCGGAACAAGGCCAATAGCAGTCAGTACACCGTGCAAAGCACGTATTTCATCATCGATTCCAAAACAGCTTACGGCCGCGTCCATGTGCGCTATCAGGCCTTGCTCAAGCGCAGCGATGGCCAGACCATGCCGACCATTGTGTGGGCGCGCCGGCGTTTTGGCGGTGTCTGATTTTTGTATCCCTTGCAAGTTGTTGCAGCCCAAGCTGACAACTCGCTATAGAATACGCTACCTTTTTCGGAACCCGGTTTCGTGAAACACCTGCAAACCTGTCTGTCACTCTTGAGTCGCACCCCTCGCAAGCTGGAAATCCTGTTGGCGCTCGTTTTGCTTTGGTTCTCGGCAGGCCTGTTTTGGCAAATTGTCGGGCCTTCGCGCTTGCACGGCAGTTTGGCCATGCCCGCTTCCCCCCCCACTGAATCCCCTTTTATTCCAACGGGCCTCATTAAATGGTTTGAAGTGCGTCAGGATGCGGCGCAACCCGTGGCCGACCTGAAGCTGGTCGCACTGGTGTCTGGCCCGCAAGGTGTGGCGGTGATCGGCGGCTTGCCTGACGGCGACAAGGCTGTGCGCGTTGGCGACGAAATCCGCGCCGGCACGAAGTTGCTGGCGATTCACGCCCGCAGCATTGAAATCGAACAAGACGGTGCCAAACGGACACTGGAATTGCCGGCTGCGCCCGATGTCGATGCGGTACTGGTGCCGGTGAACAAAGCGGTTCCTGCGCACGAATCGGGCACCTTGCCAGCGCCGGCCACTGCCGCGCCCGCACCACAAGCAGCGCCTCCGGCTGCAGAAGCGATGGCCGTATCACGAGGCAGCATTGGCGGCGCGATCCAGACTGGCAATATCGGGGATTGGAACAAAGGCATTTCCACTTACCGCGATGGCGGGATTCTGGTGGAAGACGCTGCCCTTCAGCCCATTGCCAAAGCATTCAAGCTCAATAACGGCGATGTGATGAAGAGCGTCAACGGTCGCCCGATCAACAACCTTGCGGATATTTCGCTCGTATTCAATGCCTTCAGTCAGCATTCCGAGGTTTCTCTCGTGGTGCTGCGCGATGGTGCGCAACAAACCCTTCGTTATCAGATCCAGCCATGACACCTATCCTGCGTTCCTGTTTTCTGGCGATTGCGGTCGCTTTTTCGGCCGCGTCTTTTGCTGCCGACAACCGCGTCACGCTTAATTTTGTCAATTCCGACATCGAATCGGCGGTGAAGGCAGTCGGTGTGATTACCGGCAAGAATTTCCTGATCGATCCGCGTGTGAAGGGCACGATCAATCTGGTGTCCAACAAACCGGTTTCCCGTGATACGGTTTATCCGATTTTCCTTTCCGCTTTACGCCAGCAGGGTTTTGCCGTGGTGGAAGCCAATGGCGTTTCCAAGGTGTTGCCGGAAGCGGACGCCAAGATGCAGGGCGGCGATGTGGTCGGCAAGGTTGATCGTCTGCGTGGCGGCCAACTCATCACCCAGGTCTATCCGCTCAAGTTCGAATCGGCTAACCAGTTGATGCCGATCTTGCGCCCGCTGGTTTCGCCCAATAATTTGATCGCCGCTTACAACAGCGCCAATACGCTGGTCATTACCGATTACGCCGACAATATCGCGCGCATCAACCGACTGATCGAATCGATTGATCAGCCCGCTTCCAGCGATGTGTTTTCGCTGCAACTGCAAAACGCCAATGCGCTGGATGTGGCGCAAAACATTGCGCGGCTGATGTCGGAAGTATTTGTTCTGGGTATTCCGCCGGCGCAGCCGGTGGCTGAAGGTGTGAAGCGTTCAGTGATCGTGGCCGATGTGCGCACCAACACCCTGATGGTGCGCAGTGAATCGGCAGCGCATACCCAGCAGATCAAAAAGCTGGTGGAAACTTTCGATATCCCTTCTGCGGGCGGCACGCAGATGCGGGTGATTTATCTGAAAAACGCGGAAGCCGTGCGCTTGGCGGCGACGATCAAGGGCATTCTGACCGGCCAAGATGCCAGTGTGAATTCTCAGTCGGCAGTGGCGGGCAGCACCTCTGGCAGCAAAGGCGGAGCAACCGGATCGAGCGCCTCTTCCACAGTGCAGGTGACCTCGACCAGTGTGCAGATCGGTGGCGCGACAGTAATGATTACGGCCGATCCCACCACCAACGCGCTGATCATCACCGCGCCGGATCATATCTATAACAATTTGCGAGCCGTGATCGAACGCCTCGATGTACGCCGCGCCCAAGTCTACATCGAAGCCTTGATTGCCGAAGTGAGCCTGTCCAAAGGCGGTGAATTCGGCGTGCAAATGGCTTTGGGTTCAACCAAGAATCAGGTCAATGGCGGCGTAGCTTCCAATATCGGGATCGGCAGCAGCAATCTCGGTTCGCTGTATACCGCCTATGAAGCAGGCACGCTGGCGACGATTCCCACCACCTTCAACGTGGCGGCCTACAGCGCCAAGGGCTTGGGTGCGCTCGTCACCGCGATTGAATCGACTTCTGACAGCAATATTCTGTCCACCCCGAATCTCTTGATGCTCGACAACGAAGAAGCGCGCATTTCAATTGGCCAGAACATTCCCATTTTGACGGGCTCGACCACGTCGACCAGCGGCACCACCACCTCGGTGGAGCGCAAAGATGTCGGGATCATTCTTAAAGTTCGCCCGCAAGTGTCCGATGGCGGTTCGATCACCCTGACCCTGAACCAGGAAGTCTCGGGTATTGATTCGTCAGTGGATGCGACCTACGGCTACACCACCAAAGTGCGCAATGTCGACACCAAGGTGCTGGTCGACAGCGGCCAGATCGTCGTGCTCGGCGGCTTGATCGAAGACAAGATCAGCACCGTGCAAAACAAAGTGCCGCTCTTGGGGGATATTCCATGGATTGGCGAGTTGTTCAAATATGAAACGCGCGCCCGCACCAAGAGCAATTTGATGGTGTTCCTGCGCCCGGTGATCGTGCGCGACGGTCCGGCCGCGGCTGCGCTCTCGTCCGAGCGTTATGAGTATCTGCGCACCTTGCAGGGTAATTTCTTGCCAGAAAAAGCGGTGCTCTTGCCCAACGCTCCTGTGGTGCAATTACCGCAGGCCGATAGTGCCATCAAGCTTGATGCGGGCAAGTCGATCTTGGCCAAACCGCTCACCGATTCCGCCAAGCCGCAAGCGACAGGCGAGGGCGCCAAACCATGAGTGCGCGGCTGGTTTCTTATGCCTATGCGCGTGAGCATGGTTTTTTCGATCTCGATGAGGTCGACGGCAAATTGCAAGTGTGCTTTCGCGCCGGCAGCAACCCCGCGCTATTGACCGAGCTGCGTCGCGCCGCAGGTTTGCCTTTGCAGCTTGAGATTTGCGACACCGAAGTTTTTCAGCAAAAACTGCCCGAGGGTTTTAATAATTCCGGCCTGCGCGCCGCCAATATGGTCGACGACATCGAAGAATCGGCTGATCTGTCGCAACTGATTGAAGACATGCCCGAAGTCGAGGACCTGCTCGACGCCGAAGAAGACGCACCGGTCATCAAGCTGATTAATGCGCTGTTTGCCGAAGCCCTGCGCGAAGGCGCATCGGATATCCACTTTGAAATGTTCGAAACGCGCGCCACCGTGCGTTTTCGCATTGACGGTCAGCTGCGCGATGTGATCGAACCCAAGCGCGGCTTGCATGCCGCGATTGTCTCCCGACTAAAAGTGATGGCAGCGCTCGACATCGCTGAAAAGCGCCTGCCGCAGGATGGTCGCATCACCTTGCGCATTGCCGGTCGCCCGGTCGACGTGCGGGTTTCGACCCTGCCGACCGGCCATGGCGAGCGCGTGGTGTTGCGCTTGCTCGATAAATCGGCTGGCCGTTTGCAGCTTTCTTCGCTGGGCATGAAGGATGCGCCACTGGCGCGCATGCAGCATTTGCTGGCGCAACCGCATGGCATCTTGCTGGTGACCGGGCCGACAGGCTCGGGAAAAACCACCACCTTGTATGCTGCGCTGGCACAGATGGATGCGACCACCAGCAACATCATGACGGTGGAAGATCCTATCGAATACGATCTGGACGGCGTGGGTCAGACTCAGGTCAATGCCCGCATCGAGATGACCTTTGCCCGCGCTTTGCGCGCCATTTTGCGGCAAGATCCGGATGTCATCATGATCGGGGAAATCCGCGATCTGGAAACCGCGCAAATTGCGGTGCAAGCGTCTTTGACCGGCCACTTGGTGCTGGCCACGCTGCACACCAACGATGCGCCGAGCGCGATGACCCGTCTGATCGATATGGGGATCGAGCCTTTCTTGCTGGCCTCGTCGACGATTGGTGTGTTGGCGCAGCGTCTGGCGCGGCGACTGTGCCCGCACTGTAAAGCGGCTTATTCGTCGGACGAAGGGGAAATGGCTTTGCTGGGGCTGAGCCAGCCAGCAACGCTTTATCGCGCCGTGGGTTGCGCCCAGTGCAATAACACCGGCTATCGCGGTCGCTCGGGCATTTACGAGTTGATGATGGTCGATGAATCTTTGCGTGCGCTGGTGCACGAACAAGCCAACGAGCAAGATCTGCGCGCGCGCGCCATGCAAAATGGCATGACCAGTTTGCGGGCTGATGGTTTTGGCTTGGTGCTCGATGGCCTGACCACGATTGAAGAAATCCTGCGCGTCACGCGCGAAGATTAAAGCATCAACCCTTTAGTTTTCAGCTGCGGGACTGGATGCCGGCGCGGCGGTTTCGCCGACGGAGTCCTCTTCTGCGGGTTCCGAAGCTGCAACAGCAGAAGCCTCTGGCGCTGAGGCCACAGGCGCTTGCGGCAAGCGCAAACTGGCCTGTTGTTCTGCAGTGCCAAAACGCGCTTTTTCATCGAGCTGTTTGTTGCGCAGCGCACTGCGGAAAAAATCACCCACAATAGGCAGCGCACTGCGCGAGCCCATGCCCCAATAGTCGCTGCGCAAGGTAATGCGGCTATCGTTAAAACCAACCCAAGCGCCCGCCACCAGTTGCGGATGCATCAAAATAAACCAGCCATCGGCATTATCCTGAGTGGTGCCGCTTTTACCGGCCACATCCGCATAAATGCCGTAACGGCTGCGAATATCACTGCCCGTGCCGCGATCAATCACACTGCGCATCACATCGAGCAAGGTATAAGCCACCGGCTGCTCCAGTGCGATTTCCGGCTGAGCCGGAGCAAAATCCTCCAAAATCCGACCCTTGCGATCGGTAATGCGCGTCACAAAAACCGGCGCCAGATAGCCGCCTTCATTGGCAATGGTGCCGTACGCCGCAACCATTTCCAACAGAGTGACAGGACTGGTTCCCAGCGCTAAGGAGGGGACTTTTTCCAGTTTGCTTTGCCGCACGCCCATCTTTTGCGCCAGGGCGATCACATGGTCGATGCCAAGCTGCATCATCAATTGTGCGGCAATGGTGTTTTTCGAATAAGTGATCCCGGTGCGCAGCGTCATGGCGCGGCCACTGGGCGGCTTTCCATCGGTGGGGCTCCAAACCTCGCTGTCGCCGACGCGAATCTCTAAAGCTTGGTCAAGCAAAGTGTCCGTCGGCTTCATGCCTTGACGGAAGGCTTCGCCGTATACAAAGGCTTTGAAAATCGACCCCGGTTGCCGCCGTGCCTGTTGCACATGATCGAACGCGTCCTGATCGAAATCCCGGCTGCCAACCCAAGCCTTGATTTGGCCTGTTTTCGGATCAAGTGCCAGAAATCCTGCTTGCAGCCGGATTTTTTCTTCCCGCAGTTGCCGCATAAAGCTCTTGTCCGACTGCAAACGGCGCAACGCCGCTTCAGGGTCTTCTCCAGCTTCAACGGCTTTTCGCCAACTCGACGATTCTCGAATAAAAGCGCGCACTTGGGGATGCTCGGGATGCCAGGCCGAGGCGGAACTCCAGGTTTCATCGGCAATTTTTTGCAGCTGCTGCGTTTGCCGGCGCACTGCCGCAATGGCTTGCTCCTGCAGGCGCGTATCGAGAGTGGTGTGCACCACCAGTCCGTCGAGATAGAGGTTGTAATCGTGACGATCCGCCCAGTCGATCAGCCATTTGCGCAAATGTTGCGCGAAATGCGGCGCGATGCCGAGCGCTTCAGGCTGGCGTTCAAAGTCGATCCCCAAAGGTTTTTTTTGCAAAGCTTTTAGCTGTGCGGGATCAATTTTCGCTTGCCGCGCCATTTGAGCCAGCACCACATTACGGCGCTCACGCGCGCGCTCGGGATTGAGCACCGGGTTGTAGTAGCTGTTGCCCTTGAGCATGCCGACCAAGGTTGCGCCTTGCAATAAGGTCAGCTCTTGCGCGGAAGTATCAAAATAGGTGCGCGCCGCCATTTCGATGCCGAAAGCGTTGTAGAGGAACGGCACGGTGTTGAGATAGGTTTCAAGGATGTCGTGCTTGGAATGCACAGCTTCGATCTTCAAAGCGGTGATGGCTTCCTTGAGCTTGCGGGTCAGAGTTGGCGCACGGCCGATCTCATCCGGGTAAAGATTGCGCGCCAGCTGCTGAGTAATGGTGGAACCGCCCTGACGATCTCCACTGAGCGTATAAAAGACCGAAGCCCCCAGACGACGCCAGTCCAGGCCATGGTGCTGGTAGAAACGGTGATCTTCAGTCGCAATCAACGCATCGATCACGGCCGGAGAGATCTGATCGAGCGTGACCCATTCGCGGTTGGTGCGTTTGAATTCGGTCAGTGTTTGACCATCGGCAGAGACGATTTGCGCCGGCGTCTCACTGGTGGCTTTGCGAATATCACTAATGGCTGGGGTAAATGGGATCAGCAGCGCAATGTAAGCCAGCACCGAGAGCGGGGGCAGGATCAGTGCAAGCAGTACGGCGCGACGGCGGCTCATCTGCAAAAAACATCGAAAAGAAAAAAGCCGTTTGCAGCAAGCAGACAAGGCGGAAATCATTTGGAACACCCCGACAAACCGGATTCGCACTGCGAAAGCATCGGACGCACATACTACCAATCCTGCGCCTGCTCGGGGTGGTTCGGGGCAGGTAAATTTGCCTGCCCCGAGGCTGAACTTACTTCATTTCAGTTACAAAATTCTGGCGGGAGCGGCGCACTTTTTTCAGGTTCACCAGCCAGTCGTTTTCGGCTTCGCGATAGCCCAGCGGCAAGAGCAGAACCGAACGCAGGCCGCGTGCGCGCAGACCAAGAATTTCATCGACCTTGTCCGGATCGAAGCCTTCCATCGGCGTGCTGTCGACACCTTCTTCTGCAGCCGCTACCAATGCAGTTCCCAGACCGATGTAGGCCTGACGTGCCGCATGTTGGTAGTTGGTTTCGGCATCGCGAACGGGATAGCTCGCCAGCAATTTTTGGCGATAAGCTTCCCAGCCTTCATTACTAAAGCCACGCTCGGCATTGACCAGATCAAACATCATATTGATGCGCGCTTCGGTGTAATTATCCCAAGCGGCAAACACCAGTAGATGCGAGCAATCGGTGATCTGACCCTGATTCCAGGCATGGGGTTTGATTTGTTCGCGCAAACTCGGATTGGTCACGACGATGACCTCGTAGGGTTGCAGACCACTCGAGCTCGCGGTCAGGCGAATGGCTTCAAGAATGCGCTCGACTTTCTCTTGCGGCACCGCTTTGGCGGGATTCATTTTTTTGGCGGCATAGCGCCATTGCAGCTTTTGCAGCAGATCGGACATCTGTGTTCTCCGTTGTGGTGGGGTGTGCGAAGATTTGGGGGCGGGGAGGGCGATATCAAGCCGCCCCGAATGCCCTCTGTACAGAAGAACAAATTGCGACCAGACGCAAGGCGGTTTGTACAAGAACCCGGAAGGGCTGCACACCCAGTTCAGCCTACAGCGGCGCGATCAGAACGGTGAGTTCATTGTCGTCGGCGGTTTCTACGCGATTACGGCCATTGCGCTTGGCGCGATACATGGCTTTGTCGGCGCGATGCAAGGCTGCTTCAGCGGATTCATCCGGGAGCTTGCTGGCGATGCCAATGCTGGCGGTGATCCCGATACGGCTGTGCTTGTAGGCCAAAGGATGAGCTTCCAGCGAGCCACGCAAGCGTTGCGCCACCACATGCGCTTCAGCCAGATCGGCGGTGGGCAGGAAAATGGCAAATTCTTCGCCGCCAATCCGCCCAATCACATCCCCTTCACGGATGCATCCTTGGGCAATATGAATGAAATGCCTTAGTGCCTTATCGCCAGTTTTGTGTCCGGCGTTGTCATTGATGCGCTTAAAGTGATCGAGATCGACCAAGAGGATGGACAGCGGTTTATGCAAGCGCTCAAGTTGCGCGGCGGTTTTTCTGAGGAGGGTCAGAAAAGCACGGCGATTAAACACCCCGGTGAGGGCATCGCGCTCGGCGATGTGTTTGAGCTCCAGCATCATTTGCTCGCTGGACAGCATGATGATGCAAAGCGCCATTAGTACGATGGCCACAATGGATTCGAGCGCCACAAACTGTGAAACAGCGATCAATCCGTCGCGACTAAACAATCCCGCATCGCCCAATTGAAATAACCAGGGGCGGCCGAGCAAAAACAGGCCGTGCAAACTACTCACCAGCGCATACAGCGCGCGCGCCGGATACAGAGTGATCTTGCGGGGCGCCATCACCAGCGCACTGGCCACAAACAGGCTGCCGACAGTCAGACTGGAAATCAGATAGCGCACCGATTGGTCGTCCAGCAACAAGTTGGAAAGCGCTGAGCCCATTAACAGTAAAGCCAGTGCCGGGATGAAAATACGCCATGACCAAGGCCGGCTCTGGGTATAAATTTGCGCCCCGCTGAGATTGCAATAAGCCATGCTTGCCGCCAGCGATTGCGATAGCAAAATGGCGACGATTTCCGGCATGAACCGATGCAATAACAGCGCAAGACTAAATAAAAAACCGCAGCCATACGCCAAAGTCCAATACGCCAGCGCGGATGTGCGCGGATTGAAGCGCCACGCCGCCAGCAGCATCAAGGTCATGACCCCGGTCAAAATGACGGCCATCAGGACAAGCGTTGGGGTGTGCACGACGAGTGATCCTTAAGAATAAATAGCGCGGTACAACCGGCCAGAATGGGAGCGGCAACCTTATCACAGCTGCGATCACTTGTTAGCCATCCTCCCTGTGAATTACCCCCATGCAGCGGGGAGCTTTATGTGCGCATCCTGTGGATAAACAGGTTAAGTCACTGGTCTGGCGGGCAATTCTGAGCCTGCTTAAAAATGCGGCAGCGCTTTGCCTTCACAGAATGCAAGCGTCGCTTGAGTCCTGCTGATGACTACAGGACAATCCGCGCTTTAGTCTGATGAAAGTCGCCAATGATTTACGTTCTTCTGGCCGCCTCTTGCAGTGTTTTGGTGGCGGTTTTCCTTAAGCTTGCGCGTCGTTATGACATTGATGCCGCACAAGCGATTGGCTGGAACTATCTGGCCGCTTCGCTTTGGTGCTGGTTTTTGCTCAAACCTCAGCTGGCCAGCCTGCAATCCGTCCACGCGCCCTGGCCTTCGCTTTTAGGCTTGGCGCTGGTCTTGCCAACGCTCTTTATGGTGCTTTCGGCCAGCGTGCGTCGCGCCGGCATTGTCTTGACCGACATCGCCCAGCGTCTTTCTTTGCTGCTGTCTTTATTGGCGGCTTTTGCCTTTTTTGGCGAAACCGCCAGTGACGCCAAGCTGCTTGGCTTGGCGCTGGGATTGCTGGCGGTGTTGGGGATCTTATGGCGCCCAAGCTCGCGCAATGAAGCCGGTGGGCGGGCGTGGCCAATTCTGTTGACGGTGTGGGCGGGTTTTGCGCTGGTGGATGTCATGCTCAAGCATATTGCGGCGGCCGGAACGCCGTTTGCAGCCTCACTGCAAGTCAGTTTTGCGCTGGCTTTTGTCGGCATGTTGAGCGGATTACTCGTACGCGCCGCGCGCGGGCAGGGCGCTTTGCGCTGGCGAAATTTCTTGGCCGGCCTGATCCTGGGTTCGGTCAATTTCGGCAATATCTTGTTTTATGTGCAAGCCCATCGCGCCTTGCCCGCTCAACCGGCCGTGGTTTTCGCCAGCATGAATATTGGCGTGGTGGTACTGGGCACCTTGATCGGCGTATTGGCTTTTGGGGAAAAACTGTCCCGCCTTAATCGTGCAGCCATCGGCTTGGCTGTTTTGGCCATTGCCCTGATCGCATGGGGTAAAGCCTAAAGTTTGAATTATTTCCCTTTTCCAATCATGGGTTTGCACATCCCTTTGGGGGTGGACGAAAAACCATGCCCGGCTCACAATGTCGACAACACCAAAGGTGTTGAGAGTTATTCCTATTAAAAATATCAGGAGTACACGACATGAATCTGCTTTGGCAAAAAAGATGGTCAGTATGTGCCGTCATCAGTCTGATTCTGGCGGGCTGTGCGACGTCAGCCCCCTCAACCCGCCGCTTGGACGAGGGGGTAACGCGGGTGGATCTAGGGGCGATCAAGGTCACGATGCTCAATGACGGCATGGCTCGCCGCACGCTTGATGAAAAATTTGTTCGCAACGCGCCGCTTAGCGAAGTGCAATCGGCCTTGAAAGAAGCGGGGCTGCCAACCGACACATTAAGCGTCCCGTACACCACCTTGGTGGTCGAACGAGGATCCGCGCGTGTACTCTTTGATACCGGCAACGGTGAGTACGGCGGCGCTGGGTCGGGAAAAATGCTGGCCAATATGGTCAAGGCAGGCATTGACCCGCAATCCATCACGGACGTGGTCATCTCTCACTTTCATGGCGACCACATCAATGGCTTGCGCAATAAGACAGGGGCTCTGGTTTTCCCGAATGCCAAAATTCATGTCCCCATCCCGGAGTGGAATTGGTGGATGGATGATGCACGCATGGCCGCCACGCCTGAAACCGCGCGCGGTGGTTTTAATGCGGCACGGCGGGTTTTTGGCCCCATCAGTGGAGAAGTCGTTCGCTTTATGCCTGGCAGTGAAGTGCTGCCGGGTGTGCGCTCAATCCCGGCATATGGCCATACTCCAGGCCATACCGCGTTCATGATCGAAGGCGGAATCAGAAAAGTGCTGTACTGGGCCGACACCACCAATGTTTCGTTATTTGTGCGCAATCCAGATTGGGCCGTGATGTTTGACATGAATGCCGACGAAGCGCGAGCCACGCGCAGGCGCATTGCGGATCTGGCCATTGCCGAAAATGCCCTGGTTGCAGGCTACCACTTGCATGGCACTGCGATTGGCAATCTCAGCGTACGGGGCAAGGGTTACGAGTTCACGCCACTGCAATAAATTGCCGCACCAAAAAGAAACCCCGCTTCGCGGGGTTTCTTTTTGGTTAAACATCCTGATCGGATCAGTTATCAACCTGATAGTTTGGCGCTTCTTTGGTGATCTGCACATCATGCACGTGCGATTCACGAATACCGGCTGCGGTGATTTGCACGAATTCAGCTTTCTCGTGCATTTCGGCAATATTCTTGCAACCGAGGTAGCCCATCGAAGAGCGGATGCCGCCAACCAGTTGATGCACGATCGCGGACAGCGGTCCTTTGTAGGCGACGCGACCTTCGATGCCTTCCGGAACCAGCTTTTCAGCATTGGATACGTTGTCCTGGAAATAGCGATCGGACGAGCCTTGCTGCATGGCGCCGAGGCTGCCCATGCCGCGATAGCTCTTGTAGCTGCGACCTTGGTAAAGCTCGACTTCGCCCGGCGCTTCTTCGGTGCCGGCAAACAGGCCGCCCAGCATCACGCAGTTGGCGCCAGCGGCCAGCGCCTTGGCAATATCGCCCGAGAAGCGGATGCCGCCGTCAGCAATCACCGAAACCCCCGTCCCCTTAAGCGCTTCGGCGACATTGGCGACAGCAGTAATTTGCGGCACACCCACGCCAGCGACGATGCGGGTGGTGCAGATCGAGCCAGGACCAATGCCGACCTTGACGGCGTCTGCGCCGTGTTCGGCCAGTGCCAAGGCTGCGGCGGCGGTGGCGATATTGCCGCCAATCACTTGCACATGCGGGAAATTATCCTTCACCCACTTCACGCGGTTCAGCTCGCCTTGGCTGTGGCCGTGCGCGGTGTCGACCACAATCACATCCACGCCGGCTTCAGCCAGCAGCGCCACGCGCTCTTCCGTTCCTTCGCCCGTGCCAACAGCAGCGCCGACGCGCAGGCGGCCTTGCTCGTCTTTGGCGGCGTTCGGATGTTCGGATTTTTTAATGATGTCCTTGACGGTGATGAGACCGCGCAGGTGGAAGGCATCGTCCACCACCAGCACGCGTTCCAGCCGGTGTTGGTGCATCAGGCGGCGGGCTTCGTCGATGGAAGTGCCTTCCTTGACGGTAATCAGCTTGGCTTTCGGCGTCATGATGTCGGCCACCTTGGCGTCCAAGCGCGTCTCGAAGCGCAAGTCGCGGTTGGTGATGATGCCGACCAGCTCGCCGTTATCGATCACCGGCAAGCCAGAAATCTTGTGTTGGCGGGTCAGCGCCAAAACGTCGCGAACCAGCATGTGCGGGGCGACGGTCACCGGATCTTTGACGATGCCGGATTCATAACGCTTGACCTTGGAAATTTCGAGCGCCTGGGCTTTTGCGCTCATATTTTTGTGCACAATGCCGATGCCGCCTTCTTGGGCAATGGCAATCGCCAAGCGGGCTTCGGTCACTGTGTCCATCGCGGACGACAAGAGAGGCAGGTTAAGGCGAATGTTACGAGTGAGCTGGGTGGAAAGATCAACATCGCGCGGCAAGATCGATGAGTGCGCCGGAACCAGCAGCACGTCGTCAAAGGTGAGGGCTTTCTGGATGACTCGCATGGGTCAGAATCCTTGGACGGCAAAGCGGCATTATACCGAAAGATATTTCGCTAGCCTATGGGGCGTGAAAGTTTTGCACTATTGTCGTGTGACCCATTGAGCTGCATGGGCGAGGGCAGGGCAATTCCGCTACAATGGCGGCCACCATTCAAGACGGGGATTTTATGCGCATCCTTCGCTATCTGTTGTGGCTTGTGAAAATACTGGTTTTTATTCTGTTGTTTGCCTTCGCCATGCAAAATGCCGAACGAATTACCGTTCATTTTTTGCTGGACTACGTCTGGCAAGCGCCGCTGGCACTGATCATCCTGACTTTTTTCATGTTGGGTGCGGCAGTGGGGATTCTGGCTATGCTCACTCGCATCGTGGTTTTGCGCCGTGAACTGATTGCTTTGCGCCGCGAAGTCCGCCAGCGCCATTCTGAAATCCCTGTCCAACCCCCGCGCGATGCGCTCTGATATTTGAATTCACATATGATCGAACTGAAAATCTGGTGGCTGATCGCCCTGCCGGTGTTTTTTGGTCTGGGCTGGTTGGCCGCCCGCATCGACATCAAGCACGTTTTATCGGAAGCCCGCTCATTGCCTGGCGCTTATTTCAAGGGCTTGAATCATCTTTTGCATGGTGAAACCAATAAGGCGATCGACGTGTATGTCGATATTGCCCGCCATCACGAAGAAACGGTGGATCTGCAATTTACGCTGGGTCATCTGTTCCGTCGCCGTGGCGAGCTGGAGCGCGCGATCCGCATGCACCAAAAGCTGCTGGAGCGCCGCGATCTCGATGACAGTCAGCGCCAATCAGCGCAGCTGGAACTGGCCATCGATTTTATGAAAGCCGGGCTTTACGAACGCGCCGAAGACTTGCTGCACGAACTGGCCAGCACCGATTACGCACGCCAGGCTCGGGTGGAGTTGCTGGCGATTTACCAGCAGGAACACGAATGGCGCAAGGCGATCGAAGTCGCCGCGCAATTGCGCGACGAAAGCCACACTTATCAACATGAAATCGCCCAATTCAATTGCGAACTGGCGGCATCGGCGCTGGTTCGCGGCAAGGTCGATGAAGCGCGCGCCTTTCTTGAGCGGGCTTTAGGTGGGCATCGCCAGTGCGCGCGTGCGCGCCTGATGCTGGGTGAAATGGCTTTTGAAGCTGGCAAGATCGAAGAAGCCATCGAGCAGTGGCTCGCCATTGAAGGTCAGGATGTGCATTATCTGGCGCTCGCGGCGCGCTCGCTGCTCGCGGCTTACGACAAGCTCGATCGCAGCGCTGAAGGCGACATGGTCTTGCAACGCTTGCTGCGCCAATACCCGGATCTGGATGTGGTTGACATCGTGTATGAGCGCACCTTGGCGCGTGAAGGCGTTGAGGCCGCGCACACTTTTGCGCGTTATCGCTTGCGCGAACATCCCACCATGTCAGGTTTGAAGAAGGTGCTCGAAGCGCACATGCTGGTTGCGCCGGACGAGCAAAAACCCGATCTGGAAACCGTTTCCCGCCTGATTCACGACAACACCCGCGAGCACGGCATGTACTACTGCCGCGAATGCGGTTTCAAGACCCGCCAGTATTTCTGGCATTGCCCGGGCTGCAACGAATGGGAAACCTACCCGGCTGTGCGCGGGCAGCGTGAAGTTCGCTAACCTTTCGTATTAAAGAGTTGAACATGACTATCAAAGCCGATCCCCGCGTTCTGGTTGCCCTGGATTACCCGTCCGCTGAACCTGCGCTCGAATTTGCGCGCCGCGTGCGTCCCGACCTGTGCCGACTGAAAGTCGGCAAGGAACTTTTCGTCACCGCAGGCCCTGCTTTTGTCGAGCAACTGATTGCCATGGGCTACGACGTTTTCCTTGATCTGAAATTCCACGACATTCCCAATACCGTGGCGCAAGCCTGTAAGGCCGCCGCCAAACTCGGCGTATGGATGGTCAATGTCAAGGCTTCGGACGGCCGCCGCATGATGGCAGCGGGCGCCGGCGGGCTGGGCAAAAGAGTGGAGCGCCCCCTGCTGATTGGCGTGACGTGGGTCACCAGACTGGGCACTGACGAGTTGGCTGAAATGGGTTTGCCGGAACCGGCTGTTCAGGTTGAGCGCCTGGCGCGCCTGGCGCAATCGTCGGGCCTGGATGGCGTGGTTTGTTCGGCGCAGGAATCGAGCCTTTTGAAAGCGGCTTGCGGCAAGGAATTCAAGCTCATTACTCCGGGTATTCGTCCCGCCGATGCCAGCCTTGATGATCAGACCCGCGTAATGACGCCGGCAGCCGCCATGGCGGCCGGTTCCGGTTATTTGGGGATTGGTCGTCCCATCCCCCAAAACGCCGATCCGGTCGCGACCCTTATTTCGATCAATCAGTCGATCGCCTGAGGTGAAAATGCAAGATTTGCGTGAACGCATTGCCCGCGCAGGGGTGTTGGTGGTCGGTGATGTCATGCTGGATCGCTACTGGTTTGGTGATGTCGAGCGAATTTCGCCTGAAGCGCCAGTGCCGGTAGCGCGGATTTCCAAGTCAGACGAGCGTGCCGGCGGCGCAGCCAATGTGGCGCGCAATATTGCCGCGCTGGGTGGTCAGGCGCGTTTACTCGCGGTGATCGGCGATGATGAACCGGGTCGCAGCCTGGAAAAGCTGCTACAGAACGATGGCGTCGCCACTTCGCTGCACCGCGATCCGGAGATCTCGACGACGGTCAAGTTGCGCGTGCTCGCTCGCCAGCAACAACTGCTGCGTATCGACTTTGAAAACGAACCCAGCCACGAAATCCTTGCCGAAAAACTCGACGAATTCCGCGCGCTGCTGGCGCAAACCGACGTGGTGATCTTGTCGGATTACGGCAAGGGGGGCTTGCGCCATGTCACCGAGATGATCCGGGTC
The DNA here is from genome assembly GCA_964291975.1 of uncultured Formivibrio sp. Taxonomy (GTDB): domain Bacteria; phylum Pseudomonadota; class Gammaproteobacteria; order Burkholderiales; family Chitinibacteraceae; genus CAXYUI01. The sequence continues at coordinate 25,327 of CAXYUI010000002.1, forward strand.
GCACGCGAAGCGGGTAAGCCGGTATTGGTCGACCCCAAGGGGGACGATTACGCGCGCTATCGCGGCGCGACGCTGCTTACCCCCAATCGCAGTGAATTCCGCCAAGTGGCCGGTCGCTGGTCCGATGAAGCTGAGCTCACCGCCAAAGCACTGGATTTGCGCGCCAAGCTCGATCTGGATGCGTTGATGGTGACGCGCAGCGAGGAGGGCATGTCTCTGTTCGCTGCCGATCAAGTCGTGCACCAACCAACCGTGGCGCGCGAAGTCTTCGATGTTTCCGGGGCAGGGGACACGGTGATTGGCACGCTGGGGCTGATGCTGGCGGCGGGTTTAAGTCTGCCAGAAGCGATGGATTGGTCTAATCGTGCAGCGGGCATCGTGGTCGCCAAGCTGGGCACCGCAGTCGTTCATCAAGACGAATTGTTTAACTGAGCGATTCAGAGCTCGGATCAAAGGGGCGCATTTGCGCCCCTTTTGCTATTGCAGTCGAAAAGCGTCTTTTCAGACACATTCCTAAAAATCCGCCTCGTTTTTTAAACGCAGCCGTCGCGCGAGCTTGTGCAAATTGCTTGGGTCAATTTCGAGTAAGCGCGCCGCCGCGGCCCAGTTGCTGTCGCAGTGATTGAGCGCTTGTTCGATCAGTTGGCGCTGACAGGCGTCGAGCGCAGCTTTCATCGGCAGGCGCGGAGCGACGGCAGGATTTACGCTGGGCAGCGCGGGCGTTTGCTGCAAGTCCAGATCCAGATATTCAGGCTCAATGCTGACGATATCTTTGCGATCCGCGCCCCGACTGATCGCGCGCAGGGCGGCGCGGCTGATGACATGTTCCAGCTCGCGCACATTGCCCGGCCAGGCATAGCTTTGCAGCGCCAGTTCCGCAGTGGCTGACAGGCGCAGGCTGCGAAAGCCGAGCCGGCTGCGGTTCTGTTCCAGAAAACGCCCCGCAAGCAAAATCACATCGTGGCCGCGTTCGCGCAGCGGCGGAATCTGCACCGGATAAACCGATAAACGATGGTAGAGATCGGCGCGAAAATGGCCTTCGCGCACCCGATCCTGCAAAGATCGATTGGTGGCGGCAATGATGCGCACATTGACCTTGTGCGGTCGATCCGCGCCAAGACGCTGGATTTCGCCGTTTTGCAGCGTGCGCAGCAATTTGGCCTGCACCGACAGCGGCAATTCGCCGACTTCATCCAAAAACAAAGTGCCGCCGTCAGCCGCTTCGATGCGGCCAGCGCGCTCGGCGCTCGCGCCGGAAAATGCGCCTTTGACATGACCAAACAGTTCGCTTTCGGCCAGCGATTCGGGCAGCGCCGCGCAATTGACTTGCACGAAGGGTGCGGCTTTGCGTGGCGAGGCCTGATGCACGCGCCGCGAAAAAAGTTCTTTGCCGACGCCCGTTTCACCAAGCAAGAGCACTGGCAAATCCGATTCAGCCACCAGATCGAGCTCGCGCAGTAATGCTAGCAACTGCGCGCTTTGGCCAACGATTTCTTCCTCGCCGCTGGCGGCTTCTGGCGTGGGCAAAGTCATTCGATTGGCGCGCAAGCTGCGGTTTTCTTCTTCCAGACGACTCATGCGAAGCGCCACCTCGATGGCCAGCGCAAGTTCAGCCAGCTTATTGCGCGCAGTTTCGTCGAAGACCGCATCGGATAAAGCATCAAGCGTCAGCACGCCCCAGAGCGCGCCGTCGACAAACAGGCTGATGCCCATGCAATCGTGCACAGGCAAGGGCTCGCCCTCGTGTTGTTCGAGTAGGCCGTCGTAAGGATCGGGCAGATCACTGCCAGGCGGGAAGCGAACGGGGCTGCGGCTGGTCAAAATCGCGGAAAGGCGAGGGTGCTGGGCAATCTGAAAACGCCGGCCCAGAGTTTCGCGCGCCAGACCTTCGATGGCGACCGGGCGCAGACTGTCTTCTTCTTGTTTGAGCAGGCCGACCGCGCCGCAATGAAAGTGGGTGCGAATCGCGCGCACCAGCCTTTGAAAGCGCACGGGCGGCGATATTTCATTGACCAGATCGGCCATCAAGAGCGCGGAAATCATGGTGTTATATACCCTTTGCGGTATTTATTACCCGTAATAATTACGGTTTATTTTACCCTGAAAGAATAATTATTCCAATAAATCAATGCATTGATTGCTGGCATGCCCCTTGCATAAAGAAGAACGCTTCTATCTCACAACAAG
>CAXYUI010000003.1:0-25322 GCA_964291975.1 uncultured Formivibrio sp.
TAGGCGCGCTCGGCAAAAGATTCGCCAGAGTGCACATCCGTCATCCGGTAGGGCGAACGGTAATGGAACACACACATCGTTCCGGTTCCGGGCAGGATGATGGGCATGCGGCGCGCATCAGCCTCCTGCTCCCAGACCGCGAAACAATAGACCTGATCCGCCAAAGCGGGCGGCGGTGCCATGCTCATGCGCAGGACTGGGCGAAACTCATGCGTGTTGGTGATTTTTTTCTGCAAGAAACACCCGATTCGAGGCAAAATCAAGTCAGCCTAGGCTTTTACTCCCAGCTTTGCAGGCTTAATTGTAAAAAGGCGACAAAAGTCCAAACCATTGACCTACTCCGCCGCCCATTTATGCCGCATCGCGCAACAGTTGAGCTGGACTGGTGCGCGCCAGCCGCGAAAGCCTGCGCCATGCCACCAATACCGTCAGTACGCAGCCGGTGAGCAAGCTTAGCAAGGGCAAGCCAAAGTTAAAAGAAACCGGCAGATCAAGCACTTGCCGCCCGAGCGCCCAGCCCGTGGCACTGGCTAGGAGGCCGGCCACCAAGCCCGCAGCAGCCCCCGTTAGCATGGCTTCCATAAACCAGATGCGCCGTAAACGGCGTGCTGTAGCGCCCAATGCCCGCAAAATCGCGGCTTCACGCTGCCGCTCCGCCTCGGTCGTATCGAGCGCAGCCAGCAGCACAGTGAGCCCTGCCACGATGCAAAAACCAAACACCAGACGCAAAGCAGCGGCAGAAAGCTCAAGGACGCGACGTACTTCGTTCAAGACCGCGCCCACATCGATAAGGGTGACATTCGGCAGCGCGCGCACCAAATCGGGAACCAGTGTTTTTTGCTTGGGCGGCAAATAAAAACTGGTAATTCGGCTTGCCGGGAAATCAGCCAACAGGCGCGGGCTGGCTTCGACAAAGAAATTCACCCGGAAGGAATCCCAACCCACTTCGCGCAAATTGATGACCGGCGCGCTGATCGCCGTACCGGCGATATCGAAGGTCAAAATATCCCCGATGCGAATATTCAAGCTTTTGGCCAAACCCTCTTCGACAGAGAATCCGGCTTCGTTTGCGCCAATCGCGCGCCCGGCGATGATGCGGTTATCCGCACGCGCAGCGGTCAGGGTCGACAGATTGAATTCACGTTCGGCCAACCGTCGAGCCCGATCGTCATCGTAACGGTCAAGATCGACATCAATGCCATTGTGCTTCATCCAGCGCCCGCGAATCATCGGCTGCACCGCGGGCGCGGGCAGTCCGTTTGCTGCAAAGCGTGCCAAAAAGGCGTCGATTTGATGAGGTTGAATATTGATGGCGAAATGATTCGGCGCATCCGCAGGAATTCGACGCTGCCAGGCCTCCATTAAATCGCGCTCGACCACCGTAATCAGCCATAGTCCCAGCAAGCCTAAGGCCAGCGCACCCAGTTGCACCGCGCTCAACCAGCGCCGCGCGAGCAGTTGCCGCAAGGCCAAGCCCAGCGCGCCCTGCGTCACCACACGGCGCAGGAGCAGAATCAAGCCCAAGCCGCCACCCGCCGCCAAAACCACCGTCGCCAACAAGCCACCACCCAGCCAAGCAGCCAGCCGGATTTCTTCTGCCACCAAATAAAACACGCCAGACAAAACCAGCGCCAATACGCCCCATTCCAGCCAGACTCGCGCCGGCGGCGTCAGATCATGACGCAACACCCGCATCGGCGGCGTATCGGCCAAAGAAAGCAATAAAGGCCCGGCGCCGCCGAGCAGCAAACCCAGCCCCAAGGTTGCCGCGACAGGCCAGACGCGCCAATCAGCCTGCGGCAACACGTCGGGCAATTGCGCGCGGACGCTGGCGATCAATAAGGATTCGGCAGCCCAACCCGCCAATCCGCCAAGTAGCGCCGCCAGTAGACCCAAAAGCGCCAACTGACCTAGCAAGATAGCCCGCAGACGCAGGCGTGAAATACCCAGCGTACGCAAGATCGCCACGGTATCGAGGTAGCGAGCCACATGCCGGCGCGCTGCCAGCAAAATGGCAATTGAGGACAGCGCGCCCGCCAATAAGGTCGACAGCCTTAAAAAGCGCTCGGCGCGCAACAACGCGCTATTGAGTTCGGGACGATTTTCGCGGGCGCTTTCGATGCGCTCGCCGCGCGTCAATATGGGCTGGACATCTGCCAACCAGCGATCGACCTCTTCGTCCGAGCCGGCGACCAATAATTTGTAGCGCACGCGACTGCCAAAACCGATCAAGGCGGCGCGCTCCAGATCGGCCTCATTCATCATTAAGCGCGGCTGCAAACCACTGAAATCAAAGCCGGAATCGGGCTCGCGCTCAATCAATGCCGCAATACGCAGAGTGATTTCACCCAGACCAATCTCGTCGCCCACTTTCGCGCCCAGCGTCAGCGCCAGTCGTTCATCCACATAGGCTGAGCCAGGTTGGGGCGCACGCCCGCCCTGCGCGTTCGACTTGAGCTCCAATTTGCCGCGCAAGGGATAGGCCACGCCAACGGCTTTCACCGAGGCCAGCTGTGCGCGCTCGCCAAAACTGGCCATGCTGGGAAAGGTGGTGGTGGTCGCTATTTGCAAACCGCGCGCCAACGACAAGGTGGATTCAGGAATCGGGTGATCGGCCGAAAAAACGGCATCTGCCGCCAAAACGGCGTTGGCCTCGCGCCCGAGCAAGCGTTCCATGCGCGTGGTCAGCAGACCAACCGCCGTCAAGGCGGCTACAGCCACCGCCAAGGCCAGTAATAATGTGCGCCAACTGGTCGAGCGAAAATCCCGCAGAAAAAACCGCCAGGCCATCATGAGCGACTCCGAAATTCGGTGACGCGACCGGCTTCCAAGCGCAGCAAACAATCGCAACGCTCGGCCAGCCGTGCTTCGTGGGTGACCAACACCAGCGTCGCGCCACTTTCCCGGTTGAGATCAAACAGCAAATCGGCAACCCGCTCACCGGTCGCGGCATCGAGACTGCCGGTTGGCTCATCGGCAAACAAGATTTGCGGCCCCGGCGCAAAAGCGCGCGCCAGCGCCACCCGCTGCTGTTCCCCGCCGGAGAGTTCACGCGGCCGATGAGTAAGTCGATCAGCCAGCCCCACCTTGCCCAGCCATTCGCGTGCCAATTGTTCGGCAATCCGGCGAGGGTGACGCCCAGTGATTTCCAGCGGCAACATCACGTTTTCCAAGGCGGTAAATTCGGGCAAAAGCTGAAAAGATTGAAAAACGAAACCAGCCAGCTCACCACGTAAACGGGCACAACCATCTTCATCCAAAGCGGCCAAATCCCGCCCCGCCAGATGAACAGAACCGACACTGGGTCGATCCAAACCCGCCAGCAAAGCCAGCAAGGTTGATTTGCCCGAGCCGGAAGCGCCGACAATCGCCAGACTCGCGCCAGCGGGGACGCTGAAGGCGATATCGTGCAAAATGGTCAGCGGTTCGTGGCCTGTCGCGACGGTTTTACCGAGTCCAGCCACGGAAATCATGTTCTTCGATGCGAGTTCAGTCATGCGACGTCTTCTTTTGCTATGTGCTTTGTTACTGCCTGCGCTGGTGCAGGCCTCCGGGGTCGTACTGGTGTTTGGCGACAGCCTTTCGGCCGGCTATGGTCTTTCTGCACATGAGGCTTGGCCCAGTCTCTTGCAAGACCATCTGGCGAAGAAGGGCAAAAAATGGCAGGTGGTCAACGCCAGTGTCTCCGGCGAAACCACTGCGGGCGGCCTAACCCGGCTACCTGAAGCCTTGGCACGGCACAAACCGCGCGTCGTGGTGCTGGAACTCGGCGCCAACGACGGCCTGCGCGGCTTGCCACTGGAGGAAATGGAAAACAATCTGGCCACCATGATTAAGGCCGCCCAAGCGCGCGGTGCCAAAGTCCATTTGATCGGCATGAAAATGCCGCCCAATTATGGCCGCAGCTATACGGAAAAGTTCAGCGCCACCTACCCCAAGCTGGCCAAAGAATTCAAAACCACCCTCACCCCATTTTTGCTTGCGCCCGTCATCTTGCGCCGCAGTTACTTCCAGACCGACGGCATTCACCCCACGGCTGCAGCGCAACCCTTGCTGATGGAGCATGTCCTGGACGATCTGGAAAAAACACTGAAATAAACTGCGCCGATCAAGCGGGTCGAATTACCAGCAGGCCGCGGATGCAGTCGATGCGGTTGTAGATTTTTTCGATCAGCGCCATTTCGTCGGCCGTGCAATCGAGCAAAAGCTTGAGTTCGGCGTCGCGCTTGTCCAGATCAATGCTGGCAATCACGCCACAGACGCGACATGCAGCGAGCGCTTTACCGCTGGCCGTCGCACCCAGCCAGACATCCAAGCCTTCGCCATCGGCTGAAGTCGTGCCTTCGAGATAGCCGTAGTCGAAGGGATAAACAAAATCAGTAAAGCGGGGATGCCGAAAGCCGCGCGGACGGTCGATCACCAGCGTGGACGGCGCTTGCAATAAGGCATCAAGCGCCAGCCAGAAATCGGCACGAGAAGAAGAAAGCGGAAGCGTCAAAACAGTTCTCCATAATTGAAAACACCCTGCCATCTGGCAGGGTGTTTTAGTTTCAAGCTGCCAATCAGGCCGGCAGATCGGCCAGATACAGCGCCGGTTCGCCTTCGAAGTCGGAGGTAAACAGCACGCGCTTGTCATCCGGAGTAAAGGACGGGTGCGGGTGCGTGACCTGACGGTCTTCCTTGTACACCTTCCACGAAGAACTGTGCTTGGCGATCTTCTTGGTGCTCTTGTCCTTGAGATCGAACACATAGAGGAAGGGATCGTTCTCATGCACGTGCGCGGCGGTGTTGGAAACATCCGGCGGCGAATCGCAACCATCACCGACCAGCAAGGTGCCGTCGTAGTTGGAATACAGGTGCGAGCAAGCCGGCATGGTCAGCAGCGCTTCGTTCTTCAGCGTGACCGGATCGGCCGCGCAGATCCAGCGCTCGGTGCTGCCTTCCTTGTACGACACGTAGATCATCTTCGAGCCATCGGGCGTGAAGAATTCGTGGGTGCAGGATTCGCCCTTGTCGTGCTCTTTGACCTTGCGCACGTTCGTGCCGTCTTCATTGACGAACCACATGCGCGCATCGACCAGATCGTGCGGGCCTTCGTGGCAGTAAGCGACGGTGCTGTCATCGAACGGGCGGTACAACGGGTGACCCATCCACTTGGCTTGTTCGTAAATCACGGAGCTGGTACCCGCTTCAATATCGATCCGCACCAAACGGCAGCGCGGATTCTTGTGATATTGCTCGGCAAATTCTTCCCAGGTCTTGAGCGGCAAAAGATCACCTTCCACCACTTCAATGCCCACGAGCTTGGTGCAAGCCGAGTTGGCTACCCAGGTGCCATAACCTTTGTAACCGGCCGGCACGGTGTAGAGCACTTGCTCTGCAAGCGTATCGAGCGCAACACGGCGCAGCTCGCGACCGCCTTTGACGTAGTACAGATACTGGTCGTCTGGCGAGAGGAAGTTGCCGAAGGTGTTATCGGCCTTACCCTTGCCATCGGTCAGTTGCGTAGCAACCTGAGTCTTGAGGTCAAGCAAATATGCGTTCCAGCTGCCGCCATCAAACAGGCCGCCAAACAGCAGCTTGCTGCCATCGTTGGTAAAACACTTCTGGTAAAAATAATTGCGGTGGCAAGTCACATCGACCGGAGTCAGACGCGTGACTTTGGCGCCCGTGTCGCTATCGATGAAATCATGAAACTTGAGCTGAATCTTGTCGCCCTTGGCCATTTCAATTCCCTTCGGATTCTGCAAAAGAAAAGAGGCAACGCGGTACGGGTTACCCCGCAGTGCCGACGTTGCCTCTCATAATACTGCATCCAGCCGCCGCGGCGGCTGGATCAACTGCAATTACTTCAGACGGCGAAGGATTTGGTTACCTTCATTGACCAGACGATCAGCAGCTGCCTTTTCGTCGATCTTGCCGAATGCCACTTGCTCGAACACTTCACGCAGGAAAGCTTGCATACGAGTGGATTCGAACAGGGGCGACGGAGCATCGATCTTGGTGTTCTTGATTTGGTTGAACGCCTTCATTTGAACGTCGTTCACCAGACCAGCCTTGGTCACCACATCGAAACCAGTCTTGGTCAGCGGAATACCGCGATCCACGCCCAGAGCCTTGATGGCTTCCGGATCCGTCAGCAGGAAGTTGATGAACTTGGCTGCAATTTCCTGGTTCTTGGAGTTCTTCGACACCGCGAACATCAGGGACGGACGACCGAACATACCGCTGTTCTTAGCGCCCGGCATCGTGATGAAGTCGGACACGTCGAACTTGGTGGTCTTCGGCGGGGTGCTCATACGCAGCTTGATCGTGGAATCCCAGGTGTAGTTACCGGCCCACTTGCCGTTCACCCAGTCTTGCTGCTGTTCGGTCGGACGCTCGCCACCACCGGCGCTCATACGATACGACAGCGGCACCACTACATGCTCAGCGGACAGACGCTTGTAGAAGCTTACCCAATCCTGAGCCTCTTCCAGAGTCAGGGCGACCTTGGCTTGGTTCGGATAAATGTAAGGCTTACCTGTCTTCTGATAGATGTAAGCATGCGACATCAGCACGACATCATACGGATCACCGTCGATGGCATAGTGGTCTTTACCCAACTTGGTGCTGATTGCCTTACCGGCTTGGAACAGTTGATCCCAAGTCTTCGGCAGCGGAATGCCTGCCTTGTCATAGGTCGACTTCTGCAGCAGATAGACACGCGAGGTGAAGGACACCGGCAGCGCGTTCAGCTTACCCATCGACATACCGGTCTTGTAAGACTCGTTCGGGAACTCATCAAGCTTGATGACGTTCTTGAACTTGTTCAGATCGGCAAAACCATCGCCTTTCTTGGAGTAAGTCGAAATCCAAGCCCAGTTGATCTGCATGATGTCCGGTTCGCTGTTACCAGAGATCTGAGTCGTCAGACGCTCTTGATAACCTTGCCAGCCGCTGTATTCAGCCTTGATCTTGACGCCCGGGTTCTTGGCTTCGAACAGTTTGATCGCAGCCAGAGTAGCCTGGTGACGGGTCGAACCGCCCCACCAGCCAAAACGGACAGTGGTTTCGGCCATGACGTTCTGGGCCAGGAATGCAGCTGCAACAGTCGCAGCAAAAGCCAGCTTCTTGAATTGCATGTTTACGTCTCCTTGCTTGGTGCAGAAAGCGAATTACAGGCTGATATTCAGACCGGATTCAGTATCGAACACGTGGCAGTGCTCCATACGCAGAGTCACATCATACAGATCGCCACGCTTCTTAGTGAAAAGATCCTTCAGCATGTCGGCTTGCATCCGTGCAGTGAACGGCTGGTCTTCGATGTCGAAGTACACGAAAACTTCATGACCCATGTGTTCAACAATGCGGATACGGCCTGGGACGTAGAAGGATGCACCAGGATTGGCTTCACGGGAATCAATATGTTCCGGACGAACGCCAAACTGTACCTTTTTGCCAACATGCGCCTTCAATTTGGCGGCCTTTTCAGCCGGCAGCGGCAGAACAGCGCTACCCATCTTGATGGCAACGGTATCGCCGTCAGCCACAATCGTCGCGTCCTTGATGTTCATTTCCGGCGAACCGATGAACGAAGCCACGAAGGTGTTAGCCGGCTTATCGTACAGAATGGTCGGCTTGTCGACTTGCATGATGCGGCCTTCCTTCATCACGCAGATGCGCTCGCCCATGGTCATGGCTTCGACCTGGTCGTGGGTCACATAGATCACGGTCGACGGAACGCCACGCTCTTTCAGCTCTTTGTGCAGTTCGGTAATACGAACGCGCATGGAAGCACGCAGCTTGGCGTCCAGGTTCGACAGCGGTTCGTCGAACAGGAACACTTCCGGACGCTTCACAATGGCGCGACCCACGGCCACACGTTGCGCTTGACCGCCGGACAGTTGACGCGGCAGACGATCCAGCAGCGGCTCGATTTCCAGAGTGGTCGCGGCAGCATCAACGCGGGTGTTGATATCTTCCTTCTTGACCTTGGCCAGCTTCAGACCAAAGGACAGATTCTCGCGCACTTTCATGTGCGGATACAGCGCGTAGTTCTGGAACACCATGGCAATGCCACGTTCCTTCGGCTGCAGGTTGTTCACTACGGTTTGACCGATCTTTACTTCGCCACCAGTGATGGTTTCCAGACCAGCAATCATACGCAGCAGGGTGGACTTGGCGCAGCCGGACGGGCCGACCAGTACCATGAATTCGCCATCCTTGATGTCCAGATCGATACCGTGAACAGCCTTGAAACCGTTCGGGTAAGTCTTTTCTACCTTGTTCAGGAGTACGTTAGCCATTTGTCAAATCCTCAATAAGCTTGTTTGATCTTTCACTTCGGATCAGGTCAGCACCTTTACACGCAGAGAGCATGGCTCAATCTGCCCGATGCTGACCTTCCCGCATTCAATTGCCTTAACCCTTGACGCCGGTGCTGGCGATACCCTGCACGAAGTAGCGCTGTGCCGAGAAGAACACGATGATCGACGGGGACAGAGCCACTACCGAGATCGCGATCACCGACGACCATTCCACTTCAGAGTCAGCGCCCACAGCCATACGCAGAGCCAGCGATACCGGATACTTTTCCACACTCGAGATGTAGATCAGCGGACCCATAAAGTCGTTCATGGTCCAGATGAACTGGAACACAACAACCGAGGCCATAGCCGGACGCAGCAGCGGGATGATGATGTGCCACAGCACCTGGAAAGAATTACAACCGTCGATCTGGGCTGCTTCTTCCATATCTTGCGGAATACCGCGCAGGAACTGAACCACCATGAAGGTGAAGAACACATCAATACCGAAAGCAGACGGCAACCACAGCGGCAGATAAGTATCCAGCCAGCCGAACTCCTTGAACATCAGGTAGGACGGCACGCGCAACACGATCTGCGGCAGCATCAGGGAAGCGATCAGGATCGAGAACAGCGTCTTCTTGCCCCAGAAGTTGAAGCGGGCAAACGCATAACCCACCAGCACTGCGGAGGCCATGGTCACCAGAATACGCGGGATGATGATCTCGAACGAGTTCATGAAATACGTTGCAAACGTATATTCAGTCCCCGTCGTCCAACCCTTGATGTAAGAACCGAAATTAATGTGGCTCGGAATAAAGCCAATTTCGGTAAAGATTTCCGTGTTGGTCTTGAACGAAGCACCTACCAGCCATACCAGCGGGTAGAGCATCACCAGACCCACCAGAATCAGCAAGGTATAGCGAATTGATGCATTGATCCGTTCGCGACGACGCGTCTTCAGGATCTCGGCATTAGTCATTACAGAATCGTTAGCCATCTTAATCTCACTTCCTCTTTTCGCCGGAATAGAACACCCAGTACTTCTGCGACCAGAACGAGATACCCGTCAGAACCATCACGGAGGAGAACAGGATCCAGGACAGCGCGGAGGCATAGCCCATGTTGAAGTACTTAAAGCTGTTCTCGTAGATGTAGAGCGAGAGCAGGTAGGTCGACTTCAGCGGGCCACCAGCGGTAATCACGTACGGAGCATTAAACTCTTGGAAAGCGTGAACCGACTGCATGATGAAGTTGAAGAAGATCACCGGGGTAATCAACGGGATGGTTACCTTCAGGAACATCTGCATCTTGGAAGCGCCGTCAATCGAAGCGGCTTCGTACAAGGATTGCGGAACGTTCTGCAGGGCAGCCAAGAAGATCACCATTGCGGAACCGAACTGCCAAGCATTGAGCAGCACGATCGTGTAGATCGCGTGCGTTTCGCTGGCCAGCCATGGAATGGCATCGAGACCGACGGTAGTCATAATCAGGTTAACCAGACCTTGTTCCGAGAAGATGAACTTCCACAGAATGGACACCGCAATGGAACCACCCAGCACGGAAGGCAGGTAGAACGCAGTACGGAAGAAGTTAATACCCTTGAGGTTGAAGTTCAGCACGTGTGCGATGAAGAGCGCGCAAATCAAGCGCATCGGCACAGTCATCAACACAAAGTGAGCCGTTACGCCGTAGGACTTGGTAAAAATCGGATCTTCAGTGAAGATTTCGCGATAGTTTTCCAGACCCACCCACTCCGGGCTGCTGATGATGTCGTAGTTACAAAAGCTCAGGAAAAACGACATCCCGAACGGGAAAATCTTGAACACGATTATCCCGATGATGAAGGGCAACGCGTATAGCAAGCCCAGTTTTTTATTTTCGTACATGAGTACTACCCTTTCTGCCTGTTTGAGTTAAAACCGGTTAGTTCACAGTCAGAACCTGCAACTTGCGCCACAGGTATCGAAGTCAATTCGGTTCCTCTGCCAGTCCCCGTCATGACTACCCCAAGACCCAAAACAATCGAAGCCGAAGCTTCTCTCATCGGATCCGGAGGCTTTTCTTTAAAAAGCCAACCAGAGTTGACCGGAGCCGATACTGCCAGACTCCAACCGCAGCGAAGTATGCGCGATCGAACAAAGCAAACCTTGCGTCCAATCAAGCACTCCGCCATTCGCATCACGCGCCAGTCGACGCAGAACACGAATTTTTCGATGCCCTCCTGTACAAGCGCGACACCGAAAACCGCACGATTATAAATGAAGCTCAGCGGTCGGTATACGCTTTTGCAAGGGTTTTTCAGTCTAGTTTCTTGCCACAACAAGCCCTTGAAAACAAATAATTTTCATACACAAAGATCGAACCAAAACGCAGAAAATCCATCTGCGAGACCCGCTGCTGTAAGCTAAAAAACCATCATTGCAACGCAACATTCCCGCACAAGCTTTCACCCATAAAAAAACCCGCGATAAAACATCGCGGGTTGTGCAGAAGAAAAACGCTTATTCAGCAGCAGGTGCGCTTGGCGCTTCACCATTTGCTGCAGCCTCATCATTGAGCACCGCCTTGATAGAAAGACGCACACGACCGCGTTCGTCTTGCTCCAGCGCCTTCACGCGCACGACCTGACCTTCCTTCAGATAGTCAGTCACGCTCTTGACGCGCTCGTTGGCGATTTGGCTGATGTGCACGAGGCCATCCTTGCCCGGCATGATCGAAACGATGGCACCAACATTGTTGTCCAGAATCTTGACGACCGGACCTTCGTAGATCTTGCCGATTTCCACTTCCGCGGTGATTTCGGAAATCTTCTTCTTGGCCGCATCAGCGCCTTCAGAAGAGACCGACGCGATGGTGATCGTGCCGTCTTCCTGGATGTCGATCGTGGTGCCAGTTTCTTCGGTGATCGCGCGGATCACAGCGCCACCCTTGCCGATCACGTCGCGGATTTTTTCCGGATTGATCTTCATGGTGTAGAGACGCGGGGCGTGCTCGGACACTTCTTGACGAGCGCCATCGAGCGCACCCTTCATGATGCTGAGGATATGGATACGACCTTCCTTAGCCTGATCCAGCGCCACCTTCATGATTTCCTTGGTGATGCCATTGATCTTGATGTCCATCTGCAGCGCGGTTACGCCGTTTTCAGTACCGGCCACCTTGAAGTCCATGTCACCGAGGTGATCTTCGTCGCCCAGGATGTCGGTCAGCACCGCGAAACGGTTGCCATCCTTAATCAGACCCATGGCGATACCGGCCACGTGATTCTTCATCGGCACACCGGCATCCATCAGCGCCAGACAACCGCCGCACACGGAAGCCATCGAAGACGAACCGTTGGATTCGGTGATTTCGGAAACCACGCGCATCGAGTAGCTGAAGTCTTCCGGTGCCGGCAGCATGGCGATCAAGGCACGCTTAGCCAAACGACCGTGACCGATTTCACGACGCTTCGGGGTGCCGACACGACCCACTTCACCCGTGGAGTACGGCGGGAAGTTGTAGTGCAGCATGAAGTTGTCGCTGTATTCGCCCATCAGCGCATCAATGATCTGCGCATCACGGCTGGTACCCAGCGTCGCGGTGACCAGAGCTTGGGTTTCGCCACGGGTAAACAGGGCGGAACCGTGGGTACGCGGCAGCACGCCAGTGCGAATGGTGATCGGGCGCACGGTGCGGGTGTCGCGACCGTCAATACGCGGTTCGCCAGCCAGAATCTGGCCACGCACGATTTCAGCTTCCAGATTGTGGAAGATGCCCTTGATTTCGTTGGCCGCCAGCGTGCCGGTTTCTTCAGTAATCAGTGCAGCCTTGACCTTGGCCCACACATCATTCACAGCCACAGTACGCAGTTGCTTGGAACGAATCTTGTAAGCCGCATCCAGACCTGCACAGGAAAGCTCGCGGATTTGGGCGATCAGCGCTTCATTCTTGACTGGCTCTTCCCAAGCAAACAGCTCCGGATTCACTTCATCGGCCAGCTCGTTGATCGCAGCGATCGCAGCTTGCATTTGTTCGTGACCGAACACCACCGCGCCGAGCATCACCGCTTCAGACAATTCTTGCGCTTCAGATTCAACCATCAACACGGCTTGCGAAGTACCCGCAACAACCAGATCCAGTGCCGAATTCTTCAGCTCGTCTGCGCTCGGGCACAGAACATACTGACCATCCACAAAACCCACGCGCGCAGCACCGATCGGGCCATCAAACGGCAGGCCGGAAATCGCCAGCGCAGCGGATGCGCCGATCATGGCCGGAATATCCGGATCGATCTGCGGATCAACCGACATCACGGTCGCAATAATTTGGATGTCGTTGTAAAAACCTTCCGGGAACAACGGACGGATCGGACGATCGATCAGTCGGGAAGTCAGAATTTCTTTTTCGGAAGGACGACCTTCGCGCTTGAAGAAGCCGCCCGGAATCTTGCCGGCGGCATAAGTACGTTCTTGATAATCCACAGTCAACGGGAAGAAATCTTGGCCCGGCTTAACGGATTTGGCCGCAACCACCGTCACCAGTACCGCCGTATCATCCATGCTAACCATCACGGCGCCAGTGGCTTGACGAGCAATTTCACCCGTTTCAATCGTCACCGTATGCTTGCCGTAGGCAAAAGATTTGCTGATTTTGTTGAACACTGTTTTTTCCTTTTCATTCAATAACCCACGACCAAGGGCAAATTTTCCGCTGCGATCGAGCCGTTGGAGGCTTGCGCCCCCCGATCGCCGATTCCGGCACACTGCTGCTTCACCTGCCCACCGGAACTGCTGGTGGGCGTAGGAAGAGAACAAACAAAAAGGCTCCACCCTTAAGTGCGACCTTTTCGAGGGTATTACTTACGCAGACCGAGCTTGGCAATCACATTGCGGTAGCTGTCGGCATTGGTGCGCTTGAGGTAATCGAGCAGACGACGACGACGGGACACCATCTTGAGCAGACCACGACGGGAGTGGTGATCCTTCTTGTGCTCTTTGAAGTGCGGGGTCAGGTCGTTGATGCGGGCGGTCAGCAGGGCAATTTGCACTTCCGAGCTACCAGTATCGCCTTCAGCGTGTTGGAATTGCTTTACGAGTTCAGCCTTTTGGGCAACAGAAACGGTCATTTTAAAACTCCAATAAAAGGCTTTTCAGCCAGACAAGCCAAAAGGAGTAACACCCCTCAAAGGCTCCATTAACCCTCTATCCCTTACAGATTAGAGAGCAGACGTTTGGGCCGCAGCCGACCTTCAGCCGCTTCGCCCAAACCGACGAACCGCGCATTATCCCGACTTTGCGACGGGGCGTAAAGGCGGAATTCGCCCTCCCCCGCCACGCGGCACTCCATACCATGACGAATACGCTCAAACTGCGCCTCGTCCAAGTACAGCGCAGGCTTGTCGGCGAGCAGCACATCGGCCGGCAACAGCAGTGCTTCGCGCGCGGCCAAGTCCATGTCAATGTAGTCATCCAGACTCACCGCATCTTCCAGTCGAAAACCGCCAGTCAGCGTGCGGCGCAGGCCGGTCAGATAGGCACCGCAACCCAAGCGCTTGCCCAGATCATCGGCCAGCACGCGGATATACGTGCCTTTTGAGCAGCGCACATCAAGCACCACAACATCACCTTCAAAGCTGATGAGATCAAGTGCATAAAAAGTGATGCGGCGCGCTGCGCGCTCGATTTCTTCACCCTTG
The DNA here is from genome assembly GCA_964291975.1 of uncultured Formivibrio sp. Lineage (GTDB taxonomy): Bacteria > Pseudomonadota > Gammaproteobacteria > Burkholderiales > Chitinibacteraceae > CAXYUI01. The sequence continues at coordinate 13,969 of CAXYUI010000003.1, forward strand.
CGCGCGTACTCATACAACGCCTTGCCTTCAAACTTCAGCGCCGAATGCATGGGCGGGATTTGATCCTGCTCACCCATGAATGTCGCCAATACTTCGCGCACACGCGCTTCGTCAAAATCGACTGCGCCGGAGCGGGTGATTTCACCTTCGCCATCCAGCGTGGTCGAGACTTCGCCCAGCTTGATCGTGGCGCGATAGCCCTTGTCGGCATCCAACATTCTTTGCGCGAACTTGGTGGCCTCACCAAAACACAGCGGCAAGAGCCCGGTCGCAAAGGGGTCAAGCACGCCGGTATGTCCGCCCTTTTCTGCAGACAGCAGCCAGCGGCATTTTTGCAAAGCGCCATTACTCGAAAAGCCAAAGGGCTTATCGAGCAAGAGCACGCCATCAATCTTTCTTTTGGCCATGAATTTCTTCGTTATCGCTAGATGCCACATCGCGCGGCGGGAAATAGAATTCGGCAGGATTGCGCCAGAAACGGCGCCAGAGCCGCCCTGGCAACGGTGCCAGATCTCGCATGCGGCGTTTACGCGCACGCATGGCTACCCACAAAGCCAGCGTGAAACTGACCACCAGATTGGTCAATCCGATCAGCGCCACACCTACGGCCGTCATCGCCAGCAAAGGCCAGATCACCTGAAAATCGAGCGCGACCAAGGCATACACGTAATTGGCCGCCGAGAACGTGATATGGCGGATATCCAGCGGCAGCCCGAGCAAAAAGCCCAACGTGCCAATCGAGCCCAACATGCAGCCGAAATAGAAATTCCCCGCCAGCGCGCCCAGATTGTGCTCGATATAACAGGCCATCTTGCGCGCGCGCCGCTCACCCACCAACCACAACAGAGCCGGATGACGCGCGATGCGCTCCGGGATGCGGTTGTAGAGCGCCTTATTGTCGTAATACCCGGAAATCAATCCGGCCAAAAACAGGCAAACCCCGGCGATTGCAGCATGCGGCAGGGCCAAGCCCAAGAGCGGGCGCAGCTCGTGCAGCATCTTGCTGGCTTTGGCCGCCGTCACAAAAGCATGCCCACTCTCGTATTGCCAGAACCAAGCCACACCCAAAGCCACTGGCATCACAATCAGCACATTGCCCAAAATGGCGACAAATTGGGTACGAAATACTTTGACGATTAATTCAACAATTCCATCAAAGCTATCGGCCTTTCCTTTGCGCCCCGGCGGCGGCAAGGCGGCCGCAATATGCGCCGCAGTCATGGCGGGCTGCTTGGTAGCGATGGTAAAGCCCAATATGTGCACCAGCACAAAACCCAGTCCGTAATTCAGGCTAAAAGCCACCGCCTCCCAAATGGGCGGCAAATGCAAAGCCGCCAACTGAATCTTGATGAGCGCCATCACTGCCACAATCAGACCCGCACCGGCTGCCGAGCGAAACATCGCCAGCCATTGGCTGCGCGTTTCCGCCACATAATGCTCGCCGGTATGACTGGCATGTTCGGTCACTTGCAACGCCAGCAACTCGGTGTTCTCACGGAACACGTCGCGCACGCTATGCTTGCGATTTTCTGCCCGCACCAGGGTCAGAAAGAGCGTCAGTGGCGCAAGTTCCGCGTCTTCTGCATCATCCGGATCAACCAGCGCCAACAACAAACGACAGCGCTCAATGTGTTGCATCAGCCGCTGCAGGTGGTAGGTCAACGCCACCGAAATACCCTGCACGCGCGCATTTTTGCGCACCCGCACCACGACTTCTTCGCACTGGTCGAAAAGCACGTGGATGTGCCGCGTATCCACATTGGGCATCACCCCATCGGCCAAAGCAGTGCGGGCTTGTTCGATAAAAGCCAAGACCTCGACTTGCTGGCGCACAAACGGCGATTCGAAACGCTCGATTTCCGGGCAATTGCGCACCACTTCCGGCTCAAGGCCAATCGCGGCAATCCGGCAGGCCAGAATTTGAATCGCTTCCAAGAGTTGCAGACGCGTTGCGTTACGCGCCGGATGCGTCGCATCTTCGTTCAAATGCAGAGCCGCTACGAATTCGCGCCAGACTTCGAGCGGAATCGATTCCAGCCAGAGATAATCGTCGTTGCGATGAAAAATCGCCCCAAACAGATCTTTGAGATACGCGGAATTAAAAGCCGGCGGCAGCAATCGATGCCCGATACGACGCTTGACCGTGGTCATCAGCGTTTCATTCGAAAGAATGCCGGTGTCGGTATACAGATGCACCTGCTTGCTATTGAACAGCAAGGCAAAAAGCTGGCCGCGCAGGGCGGCGCGCTGTTGCGGAGATTTTTCCAGCAGATAACACAGCGCGCGCAGATTATTGCAAGCCGTCACCCCATCTCCCACACGACGCGGGCGCAGGGCATCGACCAGCCGAACCAGATGATCGAGCGCTCCGGCTGCCGAAGGGGCACTCATTGCTTGCAGAATGCCTTCCATGCCGAACTCAGGATTCGTCGTCCGCCGCCTTGGGCAGACTGGTGGCTTGGTTAATCAGATTGGTCAGCGCCACGCCATTGGCCACCGAATGATCGTATTCGAAATGCAATTCCGGCACTTTATAGAGGGTGATGCCACGCGCCACCTGGCTGCGCAGATAACCCTTGGCGTGTTCAAGCATTTCGGCGATTTCCTTCGCCTCTTCTTCGCTACCCAAGAAGGTGTAGAAAATCTTGGCGTGCGAATAATCGCGCGTGACTTCAACATCGGTCACGGTAATCAGTTTTGCTTTCGGATGATCGAGTTCGCCGCGAATCAATTCGGCGATATCGCGCTGGATTTGTTGCGCCACACGGTCGGCGCGAGTGAAATTCTTGGGCATGACATTCCTCCTGTGAGGAGTTAAGGGTAAGGGGTGAGGTGTAGACCCACAAACCGCGCAATCTTATAAAACAGAAAGGCGCAAGACATCCGTCTTGCGCCATTCGAGGCGAGAGGAGCAACACCTCACTCCTCACCCCTCACCCCTTACAAACTACGGGCCACTTCGATGATTTCGAAGATTTCCAGCTGATCGCCTTCAAGGATGTCGTTGTAGTTCTTCAACGACAGACCGCACTCGAAGCCAGCCTTCACTTCCTTCACATCATCCTTGTAGCGCTTAAGGCTGTCGAGTTCGCCCTGATGGACCACCACGTTGTTACGCAATAGGCGTACGCCCGAATTGCGCTTGACGATACCGTCCATGACCAAGCAACCCGCAATCGAACCGACCTTGGAAATCGTGAATACCTGACGAATTTCCACCAGACCGATGATCTGTTCCTTCTTCTCCGGCGCCAGCATGCCCGACAGCGCTGCCTTCACGTCATCCACCACATCGTAAATGATGTTGTAGTAACGCAGATCCACGCCTTCGCTTTCTGCCAGCTTGCGAGCGGCTGCGTCAGCACGCACATTAAAGCCGATCACCACCGCCTTGGAAGCCAAGGCCAAGTTAATGTCGGATTCCGAGATGCCGCCCACGCCCGAGTGCAGGATTTGCACGCGCACTTCGTTGGTCGACAGCTTCAGCAACGAACCCGCCAGCGCTTCGGCCGAACCCTGTACATCCGATTTGATAATCAGAGACATGGTTTGAACTTCGCCTTCGGTCATCTGCGCGAACATGTTTTCCAGCTTGGCAGCCTGTTGGCGCGCCAGCTTCACATCACGGAACTTGCCTTGACGGAACAAGGCGATTTCACGCGCCTTTTTCTCATCGGTCAGCACCATGGCATCTTCACCAGCGGCCGGCACTTCAGAAAGGCCGAGAATTTCCACCGGGATCGAGGGACCGGCTTCATTGATGCTCTTGCCGTTCTCATCGAGCATGGCGCGAACACGGCCATACACCTGACCAGCCAGCACCACATCGCCCTTCTTCAGAGTGCCCGATTGCACCAGCATGGTAGCCACCGGACCACGGCCCTTGTCGAGACGAGCTTCGATGATGATGCCCTTGCCCGGCGCATTTTCCGCTGCCTTCAGCTCCAGCACTTCGGCCTGCAGCAAGATGGCGTCGAGCAATTCGTCGATCCCCGTACCCTTTTTGGCGGAGACGTGCACGAACTGGCAATCACCACCCCAGTCTTCCGGTACCACTTCGTGCGTGACGAGTTCTTGGCGAATGCGTTCCGGATTGGCTTCCGGCTTGTCGATCTTGTTGACCGCCACCACGATCGGCACACCGGCCGCCTTGGCGTGGTGAATCGCTTCGATTGTTTGCGGCATTACGCCGTCATCCGCGGCTACCACCAGAATCACGATGTCCGTCAGCTTGGCACCGCGAGCACGCATGGCGGTAAACGCTTCGTGACCCGGCGTATCCAGGAAGGTCACCATACCCTTCGAGGTTTTAACGTGGTAAGCACCAATGTGCTGAGTAATCCCGCCCGCTTCACCCGCAGCGACCTTGGCGCGGCGAATATAGTCAAGCAAGGACGTCTTACCATGGTCGACGTGGCCCATCACGGTCACCACCGGGGCACGATGCAGCAGCTCGTGCTCAGTGACATCGTCTTCACCCAGATAGATTTCCGGATCGTCCAGTTTGGCGGCGATCGGCTTGTGGCCCATTTCTTCCACGACAATCATCGCGGTTTCTTGATCCAGCACCTGATTGATGGTCACCATCATGCCCATCTTCATCAGCGCTTTAACGACTTCCACACCCTTCACGGCCATCTTGTGCGCCAGATCGGCCACAGAGATCGTTTCAGGAATGGCGATTTCCTTGATTTGCGGCTCGGTTGGCGCTTGGAAAGCGTGCGCATTGTTGTCATCTTGCGCGCCGCGATGCTGCTTGCCACCCTTCTTGGACTTCCAGCCATTGCCAGCAGCGTCGCCGCCACGGGTTTTGATGCCCTTCTTGCCGCGACCGTCTTCGTCCCACCCCTTCTTCTCGCTCTTCTTCTCATCTTTCTTCGGAGCAGAAGGCGCAGGGGCAGCAACCGGCGCTGCCTTTACCGGCTCAGGAGCGACCATCGGACCAGTACGCGGTTTACGCAACTCAACGCGCTGACCAACGCGCGGACGCTCAATGGTAATTTCCGAATCAGGCTGTCGAATCGCCTTGGCGACCGGAGCCGCCACAGGCTTGGCTTCAATCTTGGCTTCAACCTTCGCTTCGATCTTTGCCTCAACCACGGTTTCAACTTTCGCCTCAACCGGGGTTTCAACCACCACTTCCGGCACACGCTGAACCGCAGGCTCTTCAAGCACAGGCGCCACGGCTTCAACAACTGGCGCCACATCCTGCTTGCGCGTATCGCGATCTTCGCGCGCTTTTTTCTCGGCAGCCTGACGCGCCATCAATTCATTCTGGCGACGCGCTTCAGCTTCACGCGCAGCGCGCTCCGCATCGTCGATCACCGGCGTCGTCTTTTGCTGGGCAGACTGCTGGCTGGTTGCCAACGCAACCTGACCCGCATCCGGCGCCACGACGACACGTTTCTTGCGCACCTCAACCTGAATGGTCTTGGCCTTGCCCGTGGCATCGGTCTTGCGGATTTCTGTGGTCTGCTTTTGCGTCAGCGTAATCTTGTTGCGATTGCCGGCATCACCATGTTTTTTCTTCAAATGCTCAAGCAAACGCGCTTTGTCTTCGGCCGACAAATCATCGGTTTCGGCGCGCTTGTCCACCCCTGCCGCGCGCAATTGCTCCAAAAGCTCCTGCGGCGGCATTCTCAATTCTGCCGCAAACTGACTGACTTTCAATTCACTCACTCCTTATCCTCCCCGACCTCACGCGAACCAGTGTTCGCGGGCCTTCATGATGAGCTGCTTGGCGGCTTCTTCGTCGATGCCAGTCATCTCGGTCAATTCATCGACGGCCAATTCGGCCAGCTCGTCGCGGGTATGGATTTCATGCTCGGCGAGTTGGGCGGCCAGCTCCGGCGTCATGCCGTCCAGCGTCTTCAGGTCTTCGGACTGGTGCTCCAGCTTCTCTTCGCGGGCAATGGCTTGCGTCAGCAAGGCATCACGGGCGCGAGCACGCAACTCGTTAACCGTATCTTCATCAAATGCTTCGATTTCCAGCATTTCGTTCAACGGCACATAGGCCACTTCTTCCAGCGTGGTAAACCCTTCGGCCACCAGAATGTCGGCGACTTCTTCATCCACGCTCAAGGCTTCGACAAACATGCCGCGCACCTTGGAGAACTCTTCCTGATGCTTCTGCTCGGCCTCATCGACCGTCATGATATTGAGCTTCCACCCGGTCAGTTCAGCTGCGAGCTTGACGTTCTGCCCGCCGCGACCAATGGCCATCGCCAGGTTGGCCTCATCCACCACCACATCCATGCTGTGGTTGTCTTCGTCGACAATGATCGAGGTCACTTCGGCCGGGGACAAGGCATTAATTACAAACTGCGCAGCATCATAAGACCACAGCACAATGTCGACGCGCTCGCCGGCCAGCTCGTTGGTCACTGCGTTCACGCGGGTGCCGCGCACACCGATGCAAGTGCCTTGCGGATCAACACGCTGATCGTTCGACTTCACAGCAATCTTGGCACGCATGCCGGCATCACGCGCCACACCCTTGAGTTCGATCAGGCCGTTTTCGATTTCCGGCACTTCCAGTTCAAACAACTTGGCCATGAATTCCGGCGCAGTGCGCGAAAGCACCAGCATCGGGCCGCGACCCATGCGATCAATGCGCAACAGGAAGGCCTTGACGCGGTCGCCCACGCGCAGGTTTTCTTTCGGAATCATCTGATCGCGCGGCAAAGCCGCTTCGAGCTTGCCGTTGACTTCGATAATGGCGCTGCCGCGCTCCATGCGCTTGATCACGCCCGAAACAATATGCTCGCGACGTTGCAGAAAATCGTTCAGGCTTTGTTCGCGCTCGGCGTCACGGATTTTTTGCAGAATGACTTGCTTGGCGGTTTGCGCGCCAATGCGGCCAAATTCGATTGGCTCAAGTTCCTGCTCCCAGACATCACCCACTTTCAGGCTTTTGTCGTAATCCGGTGCATCGGTAATGGCAATCTGACGGCTCGGCTCTTCATGGTCGTTATCTTCGACCACTTCCCAGCGACGGAAACTGCGGTATTCGCCGGTATCGCGATCGATATCGACCCGAATTTCGACTTCTTCTTCGTAACGCTTCTTGGTTGCCGACGCGAGCGCAAGCTCAAGCGCCGTAAACACCACATCGCGCTCCACATTCTTTTCATGCGCCAGCGCATCCACCAGCACCAGGATTTCACGATTCATCTTCAATTCCTCCGGCAGTCAGCCGCCATCAATTCTTTTTCTTGGCAGAACCCGGCTCCGGGAACTGCGGATCCAGACGTACTTTGTCGACAGTCTGACGCGCAAAACGCATGACTTCGCCGTCCACTTCCATCACCACATCACCATCTTCCAAACCAATCAGCTTGCCGGCAAAATGACGGCGACGATCCGCCATCGGAACGCGCAAACGCAATTTGACCGCCTCACCCGCAAAACGAGCAAAGTCTTCCGGCCGCCGCAGCAGACGATCAAGACCCGGCGAGGAGACCTCAAGACGTTCGTATTCGACGTTTTCAACCATGAAGAGTCGGGTCAGGTGATTACTGACGGTCGCACAATCGTCGATGACGATGCCTTCAGGCTTGTCGATAAAAATACGCATCAGTCCGCGCGATCCCAGCTCAAGCTCAACAAGCTCGTAGCCCATCGCCGTCAGCGTTTCTTCCAGCAGTGTTTGCAGATTGGTCGGCATAGAACCTTTGTTTCAAACGATACAAACAAAAAATGGGCTGCAAGACTGCGCCCATTCCTAAAGCACTGCCCCCATTGGCAAGCCGGGAGCAGCGCGCATTGTAACAGACAATCAGAAAACTTGTCATCCAGATAGCAGTCGGTACTTGTTGCTGCGCCAACTTGGCTCTAAAGTAGCGCCCTCAGGAGAAAAACAATATGCAAAAGCCTTGGCTAGCCCATTACCAGCCCGGGATTCCCGCCGAAATCGACGCCCACAAACATGCCTCGATTCCCGATCTTTTTATTGACGCGGTACATCGTTTTCGCGACCGCACGGCCACCATCAACATGGGGGCGGCTTTAAGCTATGGCGAGTTAGATCGCCTATCGCGCGATTTTGCAGCCTTTCTGCAACATGATCTGCACCTCCCGCGCGGCAGCCGCGTGGCCGTGATGTTGCCCAATTTACTGCAGCACCCTGTGGTTACTCTTGGCGCACTGCGCGCCGGCATGGTCGTCGTCAACGTCAATCCGCTCTACAAGGCGCGTGAACTCGAACACCAGCTTAAGGATTCCGGCGCCGAAGCGATCGTCATCCTGGCCAACTTTGCGCACACGCTCGACAAAGTGCTTCGTCACACCCGGATCCGCCATGTGGTGCTGACCCGTGTGGGCGACCTGCTGACCCCGATCAAACGGCTAGTCGTCAACCTGGCGATCAAGCATGTCAAAAAAATGGAGCCGGCCTTTCACTTGCCGGATCACCTGACTTTCCGCGATGCCCTGGCCAGCGGGCGACGCAAGCACTTTTCGCCGCCGACGCTGACCCAAGAAGATTTGGCCTTCTTGCAATACACCGGCGGCACGACCGGCATTGCCAAGGGTGCGATGCTCACCCACGGCAATATGGTTGCCAATATTACGCAAGCCGGCGCCTGGCTCAGCCAAGAGGTAAAGGAGGGGCAAGAAGTCGTCCTGACCGCCTTGCCGCTGTATCACATCTTTTCGCTGACCGCCTTTTTGGTCTTTACCCGGCTTGGCGCGACCAGCGTTCTGGTGACCAATCCGCGCGATATGGGCGGGCTGATCAAGACCTTGCGTCGCTATCCCGTTACTTGCATGACCGGCGTAAACACCCTCTTTAACGCCATGCTGAACCATCCGACTTTTTCCAAACTTGATTTTTCAAAATGGAAATTCGCCCTCGGCGGCGGGATGTCGGTTTCGCAAAGCGTGGCGGAACGCTGGATCGCCACCACCGGCAGTAAACTCGTCGAAGCCTACGGCCTGACCGAAGCTTCGCCCTGCGCCATCGCCAACCCGATGAATACGCGCGGCTTTACCGGCGTGATCGGCTACCCGATTTCTTCCACAGAAGCGGAAGTTCGCGACGATCATGGCGCGCGGGTTCCCACTGGCACGGCGGGAGAGCTATTCATCCGCGGCCCGCAAATCATGCAAGGCTACTGGCATCAACCCGAAGAAACCGCCAAGGTATTGGGTGAAGATGGCTTTCTGGCCACCGGCGATGTGGCCGTGATGGATGAGCAAGGCTGCTTCAAACTGGTCGATCGCAAGAAAGACATGATTCTGGTCTCCGGCTTCAATGTCTATCCTAATGAAATCGAAGATGTGGTGATGAGCCACCCGGATGTGCTGGAAGCGGCCTGCGTCGGCGTGCCGGACGAGCGCAGCGGTGAAGCGGTCAAGCTGGTGGTCGTCAAGCGTCACCCGCATCTGACCGTGGAAGCACTGATCGCCCATTGCCGCGCCAGCCTGACCAATTACAAGATCCCGCAATCCATTGAGTTCCGCCTGAGCCTGCCGAAATCCCCCATCGGCAAAATTTTGCGCCGAGAGTTACGCCATTAATTAAATAAGAAACGGAGTTGTCGATGAACCTGTTGCCCTTTCTGAAGCTCATGGCCGAACGCGGTGCGTCGGATATTTTTCTCGCGGCCAATTCGCCACTCATCATCAAGATTCAGGGTGTGTGCTACCCGGCCAATAATCAGGTTTTACAGGCTGAGCACGTCAAGCAGCTGGTTTATGAAATGCTGACCGCAGAGCAGATCGCGAAATTCGAAAAAGACCTGGAACTCAACGTCGGCTATGCAATCCCCGGCACCGGCAGCTACCGGATCAACGTCTATCGCAGTCGCGGCCCGGTGGCCATGGTGGTGCGCTATATCCGCCCGAAAGCCGCCACCATCGAAGAACTCGGCATGCCGCAGGTTCTGAAGAATCTGATCATGGAAAAGCGCGGCATCATTCTGGTGGTCGGCGCGACCGGTTCGGGCAAGTCATCGACGGTTTCGGCGATGCTCGACTACCGCAACGAAAACTACCCCGGCCACATCCTGACCATCGAAGACCCGATCGAATTTCTCTACAAGCACAAAAAATCTATCGTCAGCCAACGCGAAGTCGGTTTCGATACGCACTCGTATGGCGATGCGCTGCGCAACGCCATGCGCGAAGCGCCGGACGTACTGATGATCGGCGAAATCCGCGACCGCGAATCGATGACTTACGCCATGCAGTACGCGCAGGCGGGTCACCTGTGCATTTCCACCCTGCACGCCAACAACAGCTATCACTCGCTATCGCGGATCGTGAACTTCTTCCCGCAAGAAATCCGCGAAAGCCTGCTCTACGATCTTTCGACCTCGCTCAAAGCCATCGTGTCGCAGCGTCTGGTGCGCGGCAAAGACGGCAAACTCAAACCCGCGGTCGAAATCATGATCAACACCAACTACATCGCCGAACTGATCCGCAACGGCCAGCTCGTTGACATCAAGGAAGCCATGGAAAAAACCCTGGCGGAAGGCTCGCAGACTTTCGAGCAGGCGCTATACCGCATGTTCAAGTCTGGCGATGTGGATCTTGACGAAGCGCTGCGCCACGCCGATTCGGCCTCCAACCTCTCTTGGATGATCAACAACGCGCAAACGGTGGACGAACAGGAGCGCGACAAGAAAATCGTGGTCGAGCAAAAGAAAAACGATGCCGATCCGATGATGGATTTCGACATCTCGCTGCACTGATCACGCCAGATTCAATCACAATAACGGGCCGCAAATGCGGCCCGAATCATATGGAGAAAACCCCATGCAGCTATACGGCATCCCCAACTGCGATACGGTCAAGAAAGCGCGCAACTGGCTGTCCGAGCACGGTTATGTGTACGACTGGATCGATTACAAGAAAACGCCACCAAGCACCGAGCTGCTCGCTGGCTGGATTGCGCAAATGGGCTGGGAAGTGCTCGTCAACAAGCAAGGCACGACCTGGAAGAAACTGGATGCCGAAACCCAAGCCCAAGTCGTCGATGCCGCGTCGGCGATCGCACTGATGCTGGAAAAACCTTCACTGATCAAGCGCCCTGTGCTGGTGCGGGATGGTAGGATCTCGGTCGGCTTTAAACCTGAACATTACGAGAGTCTATTCCAATGACCCACCCGACCCTGGAACTTGCCCAAGACCTGATCCGCCAGCCTTCCGTCACGCCGGAAGACGCCACCTGCCAGCCCATGCTGATGGCGCGGCTTGCCAAACTCGGCTTCAAGATCGAACCCATGCGCTTTGGCGTAGTGGATAACTTCTGGGCGCGTCTCGGCGACACCGGCCCGGTGCTGGTTTTCGCTGGCCACACCGACGTCGTGCCGCCCGGCCCGCTCCATCAGTGGCATTCCGCGCCGTTCACG
>CAXYUI010000004.1:0-21108 GCA_964291975.1 uncultured Formivibrio sp.
CCTTCCAAAGCGCCTTGGCGGGTTCGACCGCAGCCTTGGAACCCCCGATCACCACTTGCCCTTGCGAGTTGAAGTCCACCGCTTCGACGACTTCGCCCTGCGCGGCTTCAGCGCAAGCAGCGACAATCACGGCATCGTCCAGACCCAGAATCGCCGCCATGGCGCCCTGACCTTCCGGTACAGCCGACTGCATGGCCTCGGCACGCAGACGCACCAGCTTCACGGCATCGGCAAACGCGATCGACCCAGCCGCAGCCAGTGCGGTGTATTCGCCCAGAGAATGACCCGCGGCGACCTGCGGCACTTTACCGCCCGCCGCGCGCCAGGCACGGAACACGGCCACGCCGGCCGTCAGCATCAAAGGCTGGGTGTTGACGGTGGCGTTAATCACCGCCGCATCCGCGCCCTCTTGGCACATCGCCCAAAGATCCTGACCGAGCGCGCTGCTGGCTTCTTCAAAGGTCTGACGCACCGAAGCGTCGTCAGCAAAGCCCTTCATCATGCCGAGCGATTGCGAACCCTGACCCGGAAATACCAAAGCAAAAGACATTTCTTGCTCCTTCTGACAAAAAAATGGCGGGAACCCGTTTGAAGTACCCGCCTACTGATTTTTTATTTAGTACTGAATAAGCGCGGCGCCCCAAGTAAAGCCACCGCCGATGCCTTCCAGCAAGAGCTTCTGCCCACGCTGGATTCGCCCGCTGCGTATGCCTTCATCGAGCGCCAGCGGAATCGAAGCCGCCGAGGTGTTGCCATGCCGATCGACGGTCACGATCACTTTGTCCATCGACAGTTTCAGATGCTTGGCGGTCGATTCGATGATGCGAATATTGGCCTGATGCGGTACCAGCCAATCGAGCTCGCTTTGTGGCACGCCCGCAGCAGCCAGCGTTTCTTCGGCCACTTCAGACAGCGAGCGCACGGCAAACTTGAACACGGCTGTGCCATCCATATAAATCCAGGGATTGCCTTCAATCGCGCCGTTGCGCAACTTGCCCGTGGCATGCAGGATGTCTTTGTAACTACCGTCAGCATGCAGCTTGGAGGCCAGCACGCCCGGCTCATCACTCGCCTTGAGCACCGCCGCGCCCGCGCCATCACCAAACAGGACGCAAGTGGTGCGATCTTCCCAATTGAGCAGATGCGAGATGGTCTCCGCGCCAACCACCACCGCGCATTTGGCGGTGCCGCTGCGAATAAACTGGTCAGCAATGGTCAGGCCATAAATAAAGCCAGCGCACACCGCTTGAATATCAAACACCGGGAAACCGGCCACGCCCAACTTGCTCTGCACAATGGCGGCCGTGGAGGGGAAAGTGCAATCGGGCGTGGTGGTCGCCACGATCAAGAGATCGATTTCCTCTTTGGCAATGCCCGCAGCCTCAATGGCGCGCTCAACCGCTTTGAGCGCCAGATCGGAAGACAACTCGCCTTCGGCTGCAAAGTAGCGCTGACGAATGCCGGTGCGCGTGGCAATCCATTCATCGCTGGTTTCCACCCGCTGGGCGATGTCGTCATTGGTGACACACTGTGCCGGCAGATACGAACCCGTGCCCGCGATGCGCGAATAAATCGTCATATCTTTCTCCCTGTGCAGGACTTTATGCTTCTTGCGCCGACTCGGCCGCTGCTGCGGCAATACCGGCAATCTGACCCGCCACGCGCTCGGTAATGCGCTCAATCACACCAGAACGCGCTTCCTCGACCGCCTGTTTCAGCGCCCAATAAAATGCAGTCTGATCTGCGCCGCCGTGGCTTTTTACCACGATGCCACGCAATCCGACGAGCGATGCGCCGTTATAACGACGCGGATCCATTTTTTTCTGGAAACGGCTCAAGACCGGCAAGGCAAACAGCGCCAGCAACTTGGTCCACCAAGTCCGCTTGAATTCATCACGCAGCAAGCTGACCAGCATCTTGGCCAAGCCCTCAGAGGCCTTCAGCGCCACATTGCCGGTAAAGCCATCACAAGCGACCACGTCGACCGTGCCCTTGTAGATGTCATTGCCTTCCACATTGCCGTAAAAATTGAGTCCCGAATTCGCCAGCATTTCGCTCGCCAGCTTAACGACTTCGTTGCCCTTGATGTCTTCGGAGCCAATGTTCAACAAGCCCACGCTCGGGTTGTCGGTGTGATGCAAAGCGCCCATCAGCGCCGAGCCCATAATGGCGAACTGGGTCAGGTGCTGCGGTGTGCAATCGACATTGGCGCCCAGATCGAGCACGCAGGTTTCGCCTTTCATGGTCGGCAAGAGCTTGGCAATCGCCGGACGCTCCACGCCGGGAATCATCTTCAGCACAAAACGCGCGGTCGCCATCAGCGCACCGGTATTGCCCGCAGAGACACAAGCATGGGCTTCGCCTTCTTTGACCAGATTGATCGCCACGCGCATCGACGAATCTTTTTTGTTCTTCATCGCCGATTGCGGCGCTTCATCCATGCCAACGACTTCAGTGGCATGACGAATCACCAAGCGTGAATTAGGCGCGGCATGATGGGTCTTGAGTTCGGCCTCGAGCACCTCTTGCAGCCCGACCAGCACCACCTTCACATCGGATTGTTCTTTCAGAAAACGCAGAACGGCCGGCACAGTGACATGTGCACCATGATCGCCGCCCATCGCATCGACGGCTACGGTAATGTCCATACAACAACCTTGCAGAAACCCAGAATGGCGAACGGCGCAAGCGGTGTTGCCGCTTGCGCCGTAACTCTAACCTGTTGGTTAGCAAACGCTTTCAAAGCCGGAATTATTCGCCCTTGGCCTTGATCACGCGACGGCCACGGTAGTAGCCGTTCGGGGAAATGTGGTGGCGCAGATGCGCTTCGCCAGTGGTCGGCTCAACTGCCAGAGCCGGGGCGGTCAGAAAGTCGTGGGCGCGATGCATGCCGCGCTTGGACGGGGACTTTTTATTCTGTTGAACGGCCATGATTAAACTCCTTGAAAACCTAGTATCAAATCAATCTTCTGCTTTTCCGGCCTTCAATTTGGCCAGAACCGCAAAGGGGTTGGGCTTGCCAGACTCATTCGCCACTTTCACATCCGGATCACAGCGTTCGTGACGCGGCGCGTACGGCAAGGCCAGCAAAATCTCGTCCTCGATAAGCACTTCTACATCAAGCTCGGGATCGATCAGAATACCTTCCAGATCGTCATCCTGCTCAACCGCTTCGTCGAGTTTTTCTTCATCCAGGAACTGCGTCAGTACGGTATCCGCATCCACAAAGAAAGACAGGGGCTTCATGCAGCGCTGGCAAACCAGTTGCACTTCAACCTGCACTTTCAGACGCAAATACGGACGTTCAATCCGATCAACGCCGCCAGTCAATGACCAACTGGCTTCACCTTTCGTACTGGCCAATAAATCGACCAATCGGGGCAAACCAGCCAGCGGCAGCGTTCCGGAAAGCGAAGCACCTTCCCTAGCAAATTCCGCACTGTGAATAACCGTCATATCGAAGCCAGGCGAACCAAGAAACCGCGCATGATATAATCCGCCTCCTTGGCCTGTCAAAGGCTTTATTGTGTCCACACGGAAAATATCATGGAAAAACAAGACCCTTGCCGACTGGTTCTGGCTTCCACCTCGCCGTATCGCAAGGAGCTGCTTGCCCGGCTGGGCGTGGACTTTACCACGGCAGCCCCGAATGTGGACGAAACGCCGCTGCATGGCGAAAGCGCCGACGCCACCAGCCTGCGCCTGGCCATCGCCAAAGCGCGCGCACTCGCCACCACATTTCCGAGCAGTCTCATCATCGGCTCGGATCAGGTTGCCCTGCTGCACGGCGAGCAACTTGGCAAACCCGGCACACACGAGCGCGCAGTGGCGCAACTGAAAGCCATGCGCGGCCAGACGCTGGTTTTTCATACCGCGCTTTGCCTTTACAACACGGCCACCGGCAGTACGCAAACCGCCATCGATGAAACCCGCGTGGTGATGCGCGATTACAGCGACGAGCAGATCGAAACCTATCTGCAACGCGAACAGCCGTACAACTGCGCCGGCAGCGCCAAGACCGAAGGCTTGGGCGTGGTGATGATCGCGCGCATCGAAAACAATGATCCGACCGCGATCATCGGCCTGCCGATGATCGAACTGGTCACCATGCTCAACAACGAAGGCTTTGCAATCCTGTGACCGGCACCCTTTATCTGATTCCCACTCCCATGGGCAGCGACACGCTCACCCATATCCTGCCCGCCGATGTGATTGCGACCGCGCAAAAGCTCACGCACTTTATTGTCGAAGCCCCCAAAACCGCGCGCGCACACCTCAAACAATTCGGTACGCCGCACGAATTGCGCTCGCTGTGGATGCAGGAACTCAACGAGCACACCAAAGAGAACGAGCTCGAAGCGCTGCTCGCCCCCCTCTTGGCCGGTCACGATGTCGGCCTGATGTCGGAAGCCGGCTGCCCCGGCGTCGCCGACCCGGGCGCTAACCTGATCCAGCTCGCACACCGCAAACACATCCGCGTCGCGCCACTGGTCGGCCCCTCGTCGATTCTGCTCGCCCTGATGGCGGCGGGCGCTTCCGGCCAGCAGTTCCGTTTCAACGGCTATCTGCCCGCGCAGGAAGCTGCGCGCATTGAAGCGATCCGCAAACTGGAAACCGAATCGCGCAAAGCGCGTCAGGCCGAAATCTTTATCGAAACGCCCTACCGCAACCCGGCGCTGTTGGCAACGCTGATCGCCACTTGCCGACCAGAAAGCCAACTCACCGTCGCTTGCGATCTGACGCTGCCCAGCGAATTCATTCGCAGCCTGCCGGTGGCGCAGTGGCGCAAACAAGCCGCCCCGGAACTCAATAAACGTCCCACCGTTTTTGTGCTGTTTGCCGGCTGACTTACTACTTGAATAAGATAACGATTCACCTTGGGAGAATACCGTCATGCCTATCCTGATTTTTTTGGGCTTTATCGCTGTCGTGCTGCTGTATTTCGTGATGATTTACAACAACTTGGTGCAACTGAAACATAACGTCGCCAAGGCTTGGTCGAATATCGATGTGCTTTTGAAGCAGCGCCACGATGAGCTGCCCAAGCTGGTGGATACCTGCAAGCAGTACATGCAGTTTGAAAAAGAAACGCTGGAAAAAGTGATGGCCGCGCGCGCTGGCGTGGCGCTCGCGCGCGAAGCGAAAAACATGATGGCGCTGGGCGCGGCCGAATCGGCTTTGCGCAGCGGGCTGGGCAATCTGATCGCTACGGTCGAGGCTTACCCGGAACTCAAGAGCAACGAGCAGTTTCAGCACCTTTTGGGCCGCATAACCAGCCTGGAAGACGCCATCGCCGACCGCCGCGAATACTTCAATGAAACAGTGAATATCAACAATGTGCGCATTGAGCAGTTCCCGGACACATTGATCGCGCACCTGTTCCGCTTCTATGGCTTTGAATCACTGCAATTTACCGAAGAAGACCGCAAGGATGTCGCGGTCGGCTCACTGTTCAAGCAATGAACTCCCTGCGCTCCGTGCAACAGGCGTGGCCTTTGTTGATGGTCACGCCCATTCCGGCTATCGCCATTGCCATGTTTGGCTTGCACGAAGGGCAGTCAAGCCATTGGCAGCTTGCGCTCTTCGCACTGGTCGCTTGGGGGCTTTATGCGTGGTGGTACTGCGAGCATCGCCGCCGTGCCATCGCCAATACCCCGCAAGTGAGCATTCGCGCTGCGCCGCAAGGCTATGTGCGACTGGCCGGCTGCGCACAAGTCGCCAATCTGCCGCAATACAGCCCCAGCTCCGGCCTGCCTTGCGCCTGGTTTCGCCAGCAGATCGAAAAGCGCGAAGGCAGCGCATACCAATTCCGCCATGTTGAAACCCGCGAAAGCGAAGCCTGTTTTTTGCTGATCGACGGCAAAGAAGAAGTGGTACTCGACCCGCAGCAAGCCGAATTTGACGTCACCGAAAAAGAAGTCACCACCCGCGGCGACTACCGCACCACCGAATGGATCATCCGCTTGGGGCAGCCCGTTTTTGTGATGGGCGAATTTCGCACCCAGCGCGCGGACGAAGGTCTGAATCTGCGCCAGGATCTTGCCCATCGCCTGGCCGACTGGAAAGACGACAAACCGGAACTGCTGCGCCGCTTCGATCAGGATCGCAACGGTCAGATCGACCTGCAAGAATGGGAATCCGCGCGCGCAGCGGCGCATCAGGAAGTCGCCAGCGAACATCGCGAGCGCTCCACGGCGGCGCCAACGCATTTTTTGGGAAAGCCGCCCGACGGCCGTCCCTGCATCATCGCCACCCGCGATCCGGCCAGTATCCTGTGGCGCTACCGACTGGGGCGCTGGTTGCATATCGGCACCATCGTGCTGGCTCTACACGGCCTCTACTATCTGAGCCGCCATCCGGGCTGGCTGCCCTTTGGGCAATAAGCACCGTCGCGAACCGCCGCTTCCAGTTAAAATCCGCTTTTGCCTTTCGTTCCGAGCAAACCATGAAAATCGCTCTTGCCCAGATCAACCCTGTCGTCGGCGACCTGGCCGGCAATGCCGAACTGATTCTTGCCGCCGTGCGCGAAGCGCAAGCCGCAGGGGCAGATCTACTGCTGACTCCGGAACTTGCGCTCTCGGGCTACCCACCCGAAGACCTGCTGCTGCGCCCAGCATTTCTGGAAGAATGCCGCCGCCAGATCGGCGCTTTGATCGATCAAACACCAGATGGCATCACGCTGGTCGTAGGCAGCCCAGCCGGCCGGCCGGGCGAATGCGTCAATGCAGCCTTCGTCATCCGCGACGGCAATCTTCTGGGGCGCTACGAAAAAATGCTGCTGCCCAACGACGCCGTGTTCGACGAAGTGCGCTACTTCACGCCAGGCGCAGTGCCCTTGGTATTTGAGCAAAACGGCATCAAGGTCGGGATCGTGATCTGCGAAGATCTCTGGGATACCGAACCCGCCGCCGCTGCACGCGACGAAGGCGCAGAGCTCTTGCTCGCGCTCAACGCTTCGCCGTATCACAAGAGCAAGCAGGCCACGCGCCGCCAGATCGCCGCTGAGCGCGTTAATGAAAACGGCTTTGCACTGGTGTA
This sequence comes from uncultured Formivibrio sp., assembly GCA_964291975.1. Lineage (GTDB taxonomy): Bacteria > Pseudomonadota > Gammaproteobacteria > Burkholderiales > Chitinibacteraceae > CAXYUI01. The sequence continues at coordinate 7,039 of CAXYUI010000004.1, forward strand.
CTGCAACCTCGCCGGCGGACAGGACGAACTGGTGTTTGACGGCCACTCCTTCGCGCTGAACACAGCCGGCGAACTCGTCATGCAGATGCCGGAGTTCACCAGCCAGATTGGCTATGTCGAATTCAGCCAGGGCGACCTGCAAGCCGCCGAGATCAGTCACGATCTGTGCGAAGAAGCCAGCGTGTATCAGGCGCTCGTCACCGGCGTGCGCGACTACATCGGCAAAAACCGCTTCCCCGGCGTGCTGCTGGGCTTGTCCGGCGGTATCGACTCAGCGCTGACTCTGGCGATTGCCTGTGATGCGCTCGGCGCCGACAAAGTGCACGCCGTGATGATGCCCTCGCGCTACACAGCAGATATTTCAGTCACCGATTCGCGCGACATGATTGCGCGCCTGGGTTGCCAGTATTCCGAAATCGAAATCTGGCCGATGTACGAAGCCTTTATGGGCGGACTTGCGCCGCAATTCGAAGGGCTGGCACTCGATACCACCGAAGAAAACCTGCAAAGCCGGATTCGCGGCACGCTGTTGATGGCGATGTCGAACAAGTCCGGACGACTGGTGCTGACCACCGGCAACAAGTCGGAAATGACCACCGGCTACGCCACGCTCTACGGCGACATGGCCGGCGGTTTTGCGGTTTTGAAGGATGTGGCCAAGACGCTGGTGTACCGGATTTCCAACTGGCGCAACCACTCCAATATCCATCCGCAGCAGAACATTATTCCTGAGCGCATCATCACGCGCCCACCGTCAGCCGAATTGCGCCCGGATCAAAAGGATCAGGATTCACTGCCCGAATACGATGTGCTCGATGCGATCCTGCAAGCTTATGTCGAGGAAAACCTCAGCCCGGCCGAGATCGTCGCCAAGGGTTACAGCGAAGCCGACGTGAATCGCGTGGTGCGCCTACTCAAGATCAACGAGTACAAGCGTCGCCAAGCGCCGGTCGGCCCGCGCGTCACTCACCGCGCCTTCGGCAAAGACTGGCGCATGCCGATCACCAACCGCTTTCGCAACTAATCTCCCAAAGCAAACAGCCCGGCAATGCCGGGCTGTTTTTTTGCAACGCTTACTTGCCGTTCTTACTTTGCAGAAGTTGCTGCACCTTGAGGATGCTAAAAGCCTGCTGCAACTGGTAATCGGACTTGGAAACCAGTTCGCGACGGAATTCCGCCTCGGATTCGCTGGCTTTGGCCACTTCCGGCTTTTTCATCGCTTTCACAGCGACGGGCGCAGAGGCCTTGTCGGTGGGATTATCCAGATGATTGCCCAAATCGGCTTCGCGAACTCGCCACGGGCTTTCTTCCTTGCTACTGACCGTGGCATCGGCCACCTCGATATCCGGCACAATGCCCTTGGCCTGAATCGAGCGGCCATTGGGGGTGAAATAGCGCGCGGTAGTCAGCTTGAGCGCGGTCTTGTCGTCAACCGGCATGATGTTCTGCACCGAACCCTTGCCGAAGGTTTGAGTGCCCACCACCAAGGCGCGTTTGTGATCCTGCAAAGCGCCGGCAACAATCTCGGAAGCCGATGCAGAACCGCCGTTGACCAGCACCACCAACGGCACGGTTTTGACCTCGGCCGGCGTGTCTTTGAAGTAATCGACGCCACTCAACTGACGGACATAATTCTGCGGGTTCGCCGTCAACTTAAAGCGTGAATCCGGCAGGCGACCTTCGGTGTAAACCACCAAGGCATCCTTAGGCAGGAAGGCGGCGGAAACACCCACCGCACCATCGAGCAAACCACCCGGATCGTTGCGCAAATCGAGCACAATACCCTTGAGTGGACGCTTATTTTCCTTGTACAGGGCATTGAGCGCCTGCGCGAGCTTCTCGGTCGTCGGCTCCTGGAACTGGGTCACGCGCACATAGCCGTAATCCGGCTCAGCCAGCTTATGCTTCACACTCTCGGTTTTGATGATGGCGCGGGTCAGCGTCAGCACCAACGGCTTGGTTTCGCTCTTGCGCAACACGGTCAGCGTGATCGGCGAGCCGGGCTTGCCGCGCATCTTGGTCACCGCTTCACTCAAGGTCAGACCTTGTACTTGGGCTTCGTCAATCTTGACGATGTAGTCGCCTGACTTGATGCCGGCACGGAAAGCAGGGGTATCTTCAATTGGCGAGATCACTCGCACCAACCCATCTTCCATGCCCACTTCGATGCCCAGACCGCCGAATTCCCCGCGCGTCTGCACCTGCATGTCGCGGAACTCCGCTTCATCCAAAAAAGCGGAGTGTGGGTCGAGACCCGACACCATGCCCTTGATGGCATTGGCAATCAGCTTTTTGTCATCGACCGGCTCGACATAAGCTTCTTTGATGCGACCAAAAACCGCGGTGAAATTCCGCAATTCCTCAATCGGCAACGTCGTACTCAGCGCGCTTGCGTTCTTTTCTTTATCGGCAAGTACGTTGTAGGAAAGGCTGAGGGTCACCCCGATAGCAGCGCCAGCCACGACCAGGCCGGTTTTTTGCAACTTACTGAGCATCAAAAACTCCGTGGAAGGCTAGCCGACCCAGGTCATCGGATCGAGCGGTTTGCCATTTTGTCGAATCTCAAAGTATACGCCCGAATCACTCATACCACCGCTGTTGCCCGTAGTGGCAATGGTGTCCCCCGCCTTGACGGGATCTCCCACTTTTTTCAGAACCGATTCACAAGCGGAATACAGGCTGATATACCCGCCGCCATGATCGACGATCAGGATATTGCCAAAGCCACGCAGCCAATCGGCGTAGATCACGTGACCACTGGCCACCGCTTTGATCGGCTGACCTTCTGCGGCCTTGATGAACACGCCTTTCCAACTGGTCGCTTCATTACGAGGCGCACCAAAGCGCCCCACAATTTCACCGCGCGCAGGCAAACGCAAGCGCCCACGTAGCGCAGCAAACGCAGCCGCAGATTGCGCCTCTTCTGGCAGCGCATCATTGCGCCGTGCCGGCGAAGTCTTGCCCGCATGGACTTGCTTCTCGCGCACCTGCTTTTCTTGCTTTGCTCGCGCCTTTTGACGCTCAGCATCTTGGCGCCGAGCGAGCTGCTCAAGGCGTTCAATCAAGCCGGAAAGCCGCTTTTCATCCGCCGCCAATTTTTGAATCTGATTGCGCTGCGCGCCAATTTTTTGATCCAGCTTGCTGAGCAAGACTTGTTTTTGCTGCTTTTGACTTTGCAATTGCTGCTTTTGCCGCTGCTTCTCGCGCGCAATGCGCTCGAACTGCTCATGCTTGCTCCGAACCTGCGCGGCCAGCTCATCGAGCTTGGTCAATTCACCCTGCAAGCGCTGCGCCAGCGCCTGTTGCGCTTGCGCCAGATAGCGGTAATAAGAAAGCTCACGACTTGCCGCGTTGGGGTCTTGCTGGTTCAGCAACAAGCGCCAAGCTTCAATCTCGCCCGCCTTGTAACGCGTGCGCAGCAAAGCCACCAAGCGCTCACGACTACGGGCAATGCTGGCTTGCGTCGCTGCCACGGCAGATTCCAACTCGGCCAGTTCTTCTGCGGTGGCCGCACGCTCGTTATTCAGGTCGGCCAGCGTGCGATTCGCTTCGGAAATGGCCAACTCGGATTCTTTCAGCGCATCCGCAGCCTCAGACTTCTGATTTTCATTGGCTGCGAGCTCTTTTTTGAGCTTTTCAATCTGACCGTGCACCGCTTTGAGCTCAGCCGCAGCCTTCTCTGGATGTGCCGGCGCAGCCTGCGCCACCAAGGCGCAAGCTGCGGTCAGCCATGCAATTTGCCGTAACACTTTCACTCGAACGAGATCAGCGAATGGCCCGTCATTTCGGCCGGTTGCGGCAAGCCCATCATCGCCAGCAAAGAAGGCGCGATATCTTTCAGAGCACCTTCACCACGCGGAGCCAGCTTGGCCTTGCGGCCTACGTACAGGAACGGCACCTGATCGGTGGTGTGCTGGGTATGCGGCTGGTTAGCTCGGTGGTCGAACATGATTTCGCAGTTGCCATGATCGGCCGTGATGATGACTTCACCACCAATCGCCTGCATGGCCGCGACACACTTGGCGACGCACTCATCCAGCGTTTCGACTGCTTTGACAGCCGCATCGAACACGCCGGTGTGACCCACCATGTCGCCATTGGCGAAATTGCAGAAGATCGCATCGAATTTCTTCGACTCGATGGCTTCGACCACCTTGGCCGCGACTTCTGGCGCCGACATTTCCGGCTGCAGATCGTAAGTCGCCACCTTGGGCGAGGAAACCAGGATGCGCTCTTCGCCCGGCGCTGGCGATTCTTCACCACCCGAGAAGAAGAAGGTGACATGCGGATATTTTTCGGTTTCGGCAATACGCAACTGCTTCAGACCCAGCGAGCCCAAGTATTCGCCAATGCCGTTCTTGACCTTGGGCTTGGTGTACGCCACCGGGCACGGGTACTGATCGCCGTAGCTCGTTGCGGTACAGAAATACGCAAACTTCGGCTGACGCGCCTTGAAGCCGTCAAAAGTCGGGTCGATCAACGCGGTAGTGAACTGGCGACCACGGTCGGCACGGAAGTTCATGAAGATCACCACGTCGCCGTCTTCCATCTTGATCGGCTCACCAATCACGGTGGCTTTGACGAATTCGTCGTTTTCATCGCGGGCGTAAGCGGCTTTCAGGCCTTCGAGTGCAGAGGTGGCGGTTTCGAGGGCGATGCCTTCAACCATGGCGTTGTAGGCTGGCTGCAGACGTTCCCAGCGCTTGTCGCGATCCATCGCCCAGTAGCGGCCGGCAATCGTGGCGATTTTCGCGCCAGTCTTGTCACAAACGGCTTGCAGACGGGAAAGATAAATCTCGGCGCTGCGCGGCGGCGTGTCGCGACCGTCGAGGAAGGCATGCACGGCGATTTTCTTGGCGCCAGCCTTGGCAGCCGCTTCGATCAGGGCATGAACGTGGGCTTCGTGGCAGTGCACGCCACCATCAGAAATCAGACCCAGCACATGCAGCGTTTTGTCAGTGTTAATCGCGGTATCGATCGCGGTCTTGAGTACTTCGTTCTGGCCAATCGTGCCTTCGGCAACATCAACGTCAATCCGGCTGATGTCCTGCAACACCACCCGCCCAGCGCCAATATTCAGGTGGCCCACTTCGGAATTGCCGAATTGGCCTTTAGGCAAACCGACAAACTTGTCGGATGCATTGATCAGTGTCCATGGATTTTCAGCAAAAAGACGATCGATATTCGGCTTCTTTGCCGCAGCAATGGCATTGTCTTCTTTTTCTTCGCGATAGCCAAAACCATCGAGAATCAGCAACAAAACAGGCTTCACGGGATTATTCATATTCACGATTCCGGAGTTGGGGTGATGCGGGTGGCGAAAAGCGTCTTGCGCGATGGGAATTGCGCGCCACTTTCAAACACGGGTATTCTAACGCACTGTTGCCTGCCCGAGTGCTTTTGAAAGCGCAGTCCTGAAGGACATGGGGGCGGCGGCAGTCCATTTCAACAACAACAAGCATTAGGGATATGCCAACACCCATCGACCAAATGGACGATGACGACATCGACCAGACTTCTCGCGCCATGAAGGCCATGTCCCATCCCTTGCGCCTCAAAATTCTCTGCATCCTCGGCGACACCGAGGTCAGCGTGCAGGATATTGTCGACAAGGTTGGCACAACACAGTCGAACATCTCGCAGCACTTGGCGTTGATGCGCGAAAAAGGGGTTCTGCGTACGCGCAAGGACGCCAATCGCGTGTTTTATCGCGTCGGTGATCCGCGCACGATTGATGTGATCGCGCGCTTGCGTGACGTGTTCTGCGGCTTCTGAAGCACACTCGCCACCCAAATAAAAACCGCCGGAGATCCCGGCGGGTTTTATTTGGCGCTATCAAGGTCATTACTTGACGATACGCAAATGCGCGCGCCCTCCGCCTCCAGCAGGTGGTGGTGGCAGCGGCTCATGACTATCATCACTTTCCGGGCTATCCGAAGGATGCATGTCTTCAAATGCATCTTCACTGGCTTCAAATTCGAAACCCATCCCCTCGCCATTTTCCCGCGCAAAAATCGAGACAACAGCGCCCACCGGGATGGCGATATCTCGCGATACGCCATTAAACCGTGCGGAAAAACTGATGAAGTCATTACCCAAGGTCAAGTTGCGCGTGGCGTTGTACCCAATATTCAGCACGATCTCGCCATTTTTTACATACTCCAGCGGAACCTGCATCTTGCCGCGCACGGCGACGACCAGATACGGCGTCAGACTTTGGTCTGAACACCATTCGTGAATCGCACGAATCAGATAGGGTTTAGTGGAAACGGATTGCATGGCTTCATTCCTGCAGCGACAGGGCGACCAAACGGGAAATCCTCTTCCCCGCTCTGGCCGCCCAGGTTAAATCACTTGCGCATGGCTTTTTCGTTCGGGGTCAGCGAATCGATAAAAGCCTGACGGCTGAACAGTCGCTCAGCATACTTGAGCACCGGCGCCATAGCTTTAGTCGTTTCAATGCCGTAGTGCTCAAAACGCCACAATAGCGGGGCGATCGCCACATCAAGCATGGAAAACTCTTCGCCCAACATGAATTTTTGCTTGGCAAAAATCGGCGCAATCTGAGTCAGGCTGTCGCGAATCGAAACACGCGCTTTTTCCAAATCCTTCTTGCTCGACGCCGGATTTTCCAACGTCTTCACATGAATAAAGAGTTCGCGCTCGAAATTGAACAGCATCAAGCGGGTACGCGCACGCATGACCGGATCGGCCGGCATCAGTTGCGGATGCGGAAAACGCTCGTCAATGTATTCGTTGATGATATTGGATTCGTACAGCGTAAGATCGCGCTCAACCAGCACCGGCACTTCGTTGTACGGGTTCATCACCGCCAAGTCTTCGGGCTTGCTATGGATATCGACATCCAGAATTTCAAAATCCATGCCTTTTTCAAACAAGACGATACGGCAGCGGTGACTGAACGGACAGGCAGTGCCGGAATAAAGCTTCATCATGGCGTGAGATTCCCCGAAGTTGCAAAGCATCAGAGTGTACCGTCTTTATCACCAATTAACCAGAAAAACGCACTTAATTCATTGATTAATCTGATATTTTCGCAAACAACCCGCAACCCAAGAAAATCGCCCCGCATAAAAAACCATCGCGCCAGCAAGATCAACACCACTCGCCAAGCTACACCCACACATCCCAAGAAACCCCCAGCAGCGTCCGCGCACAACATGGCGACAAAACAGAACACGCGATATGCTGAAAACAGTTTCCTCGCAGGATCACCCCCATGACCTCTCCCTACCTATCCTTTGTTTCGGCGCATGCCAACCTGCTGCGCCGAAATGACTTACCCCTCTTCACAACGCTCAAAGATCTTCCTCTTGCTACACGCCAGCCCACTCCAAACGCCCCGGTCGCCCTGCTGTTCTCGCCACATCCGGATGACGAATGCATCACCGGCGCGCTCGCTCAGCGCTTGATGCAAGAATCAGGCTGGCGCGTCATCAATGTACCGGTCACGCTGGGCTCCAACCCGCGCCGGCAGGAAGAAAGACTGGAGGAATTGCAGCGCGCCTGCGCCGTATTGGGGTTGGAACTGCGCGAGATCGAACCGGGTGGACTCTCACACATCAGCAACCACGCGCGCGCCCGTGAGCCGCAAGAATGGCAGATCAAGGTCGAGGCGGTGGCGGCGCTGCTGGCTGAGTTCAAACCTGCGCTGGTAGTCTGCCCGAATGATGATGACGGCCACTCCACACATATCGGCACGCACCATCTGGTGCTCGATGCCTTGGCCCACGAAGGGCGCGCCTGCTGGCTGGCGCAGACCGAGTTCTGGCGCGCGATGGCGCATCCAAACCTGCTCGTTGAATCTTCGGTCGAGCAGGTTGCGGAACTGGTGACCGCGCTGGCGTGCCACGTCGGCGAGGTCAAGCGCAACCCTTATCATCTGCGCCTGCCGTCTTGGCTGGCCGATAACGTCCGGCGCGGCGCCGAACTCGTTGGCGGAGCCGGTGTGGCCGCGCCTGACTTTGCCTTTGGCACGCTGTACCGGCTCGACCGTTTTGATGGCGAGCATGTGGTGACCAGCAAGGAGCGCCACATCGTCCCGGCATCGGCAAAAATCACCGATCTGCTGGCCTGAAGCAGTCGTAAAATGCGCCATTCCGTTCTGGAGTGGCGCAATGAGCCTTTCTGCCCTGATTTCCCGTTTTGACGATCTTCTGACCCGGCTCGATCACTGGTTGCCGCCGGCCGCACCGGCGGTGGACTGGTCAGCGCAAGCCTACCGCTGGCGCAGCCGCAATGGTCACGGCCATCTCGAAGCGGTGCCGCATCCTCACCGCATCAGCTTTGATGATCTGTCCAGCATCGAGGAGCAAAAGGCTCGGCTACTGGCGAACACGCGCCAATTTGTCGCCGGCAAAACCGCCAACAATGTGCTGTTGACCGGCGCGCGCGGCACGGGCAAATCCTCGCTGATCAAGGCCGCGTGGAATGCGTTCTGCGCCGAAGGGCTGCGGCTGATCGAGATCGAAAAAGCGCATCTGGTCGACCTGCCCGACATCGTGGCGCAGCTCGCTCATCGCCCGGAACGTTTCATCCTCTTTTGCGACGATCTTTCGTTTGAAGAAGGCGATCATGGCTATCAGGCGCTGAAAACCGTGCTGGATGGCTCGATCGCAGCCACGACGCCGAATGTGCTGATTTACGCAACGTCGAACCGCCGCCACCTCTTGCCGGAATACATGAATGAGAATCTGGCGACGCAGTATCACGGCGAAGAAGTGCGCCCGGCCGATTCGGTTGAAGAAAAGCTGGCACTGTCCGAGCGCTTTGGCCTGTGGCTCTCGTTCTATCCCTTCGATCAGGACGCTTACCTCAAGGCCGCTCGGCACTGGCTGCAAAGTTTTGGCTTTACGCGATGGGATGAAAAGATCGAGCGCGAGGCGCTCAATTGGTCGATGGCGCGTGGCGCGCGCAGCGGGCGGATCGCGTGGCAATTTGCACGCGACCGCGCGGGTCGGGATTAGGGCTGGGAGGGGCTTGCGCTACAAATCGGGCAAGCCGGATCCTTGCGATAGCGCACTTCACGCCAGCGCATGGTCAGTGCGTCGAGCATCTGCAGCCGGCCAAGCAGGGGTTCGCCAATGCCCGCAAGCACTTTTAACGCCTCGGCGGCCTGCTGGCTGCCGATGATGCCGGTCAGCGGCGCAAAAACACCAAAGGTCGCGCAAGGACTGTCGCTGGCTTCGCCCTCTTCACCAAACAGGCAGTGGTAGCACGGCGCGTCATCTCGGCGCGGATCGAACACGGTAATCTGGCCGGTAAAGCGCACAGCGGCGCCGGAAACCAGTGGTTTTTTCCCAGTAACGCAAGCTCGGTTGACGGCATGACGGGTGGCGAAATTATCCGAGCAATCGAGCACCAGATCATGCGCAGCAACCAACTTGACCAGTTCAGAATCGCTTGCTCGAACATTCACTGCCGTCACTGAGATTTCTGGGTTAAGCGCCGCAAGCGTCGCGGCCGCAGAAGTGGCTTTGGGCTGACCGATACGCAGATGGGTATGCGCGATTTGGCGTTGCAAATTCGTAAGATCAACCGTGTCATCATCCACCACGGTGATCTGCCCAACCCCTGCTGCAGCCAGATAGATCGCAGCCGGAGAGCCCAGTCCTCCTGCGCCGATCAACAGCACGCGACTACTTAACAGTTTCTGCTGACCATCCACGCCAATTTCATCGAGCAGAATATGACGGCTGTAGCGCAACAAGCGCGCATCATCGAGTTCGAGAGGAGTGGCGCAATGGCTCATGGAAGTGATCCGCAGTGAGGAGGCACGATTATAAAAGCAAACCGGAGCGGATTCTGGCGTGATTCGTCGTTATTGATACCGACTGGCGGATAGTCACCCTCAAGGCTCAGGCAAGCCACGCACCACCCGATTCCGCCCTGCCCATTTGGCTTGATACAGCGCCCGATCGGCGCGGTGAATCAGCGAATCCAGATCATCGCCAGGCAGATATTGCGCCACACCACAACTGATGGTGATATTCAGCGCCGAACGGCTGGTTTGGAAAACCGCGTTATCAATGGCGCAGCGCAGGCGATCTGCGATCATATAGGCTTGCTCAAGATCGCTATTGGGCAACAAGATAATGAACTCTTCCCCGCCCCAGCGCCCCATCAGATCAGAGCGCCGCAAACACAACAGGCTGCGGCGAACCACCTCAGCCAGCACCTCATCCCCCACCGGATGGCCATAGACATCGTTGACCTGCTTAAAGTGATCGAGATCCAGCATGGCCAAAGTCAGCGGCTCACCCGATGCGGTAGCCTTGCGCACCGCCAGTAATGCTTCTTCGTTGAAATAACGCCGGTTGGCGATCCCGGTCAGTGAATCTTGCTGAGCCAAATGCTGATACTCCAACTCAGCGACTTTCCAGCGGGTGATGTAATGATGCAGGCCAAACACCACCGGATTGCCATGAATATCCACACAGCGGCGCTTAATCACCACGCGATAGCAATCCTCGCCGGTCAAGGGTGCGCGGGCGCGCTGCTCCTTGGTAATTTCCGCCCCATTGATCACGGCGCGATCCTCCTGCAAGGAGGTTTCTGCGGTTTCCCGATCAGGTGCCAGATCAAATGAGGTCAGTCCGACCAGATCTTCCTTTTTGCGCCCACGCTCGGCAGCGAGCGATTCATTCACCATCAGATAGCGACTATCGCCGTCTTTCAGATACACCGGATCGGGAATCAGGTCGATCAACTGCTGCACAAAATCCAGCGCGCGCTGGCGTTGTTCCTGCTCTCGCACCAGCGTGGCCACCAACTCGCGTTCCGCCTGCCGCCACGGGGTTAAATCAAAATTGGCGCCGACAATAACGGGTTCGCCTTTAGCATTCAGACACGCGCCCTTCATCACCAGCTGATATCGCTCACGCCCATCCGAGGTGCAATCATGATTTTCAAGCTTGATGGTCGCGCCACCCAGCACCGCCAAGTCTTCCCTCCTGACCTTTTCTCGAACAGCCTCGCTTGGCGCGAGATCCATCGAGCAGACGCCTAGCAGGTCTTCCCTGGACACCCCTCGCTCGGCAACAAAAGCGGCATTGACCATGATGTAGCGGCTTGCGGCATCTTTCACGTAAACCGGCTCAGGAATCACATCGATCAGATTTTGGGTGAAATCGCGGGCGCGGGCGATCAAACGTGCGTTTTTGCTGCGTTCACGGCGGATCACAAGCAGCGCAGGAATCCCGGTGGCCAACGCAGTCAAGACAAAGGCCATCGGCGCTGCGGGGTGCAACAGCGCGATCAGCGCTGCAGCCACAATAAGGGGAACGAGAAACCAGGCAATAACAGACCAATTTCTGCACATGAGGAAAGCCCGAAAGGCGGAGCAGATCTGATACTGGCACAAAAACAGGGCGCGGGCAGGATTGACCCGCGCGCGCCGGGACATTCCGTCACAAAAAAAGGGAGCCGAAGCTCCCTTTTGATTTCGAGTCAGCAAGCATCAAGCGCCAGCTTGCACTTCCTTCACCGCCTTGTAGATCGATGCGTACACTTCGTCGATCTGCTCAATTTCCAGGCAAGAGAAGGCCACGCGCAGATCGGTTTCGCCCAGTGCGATCGTGCCGATCTGGTATTCATTCAGAAGGCGCTGACGCACGGCTTCGGCGGTCGCACCCTTGATCTTCAGGCACATAAAGTAGCCCGAATTGAACGGGTAGTAGTCCCAAGCGTCGCCAAACTTGCCCGAATCGAGCAGGTTCTTCACCTTGTTGGCGCGCGCCTTCATGATGCCGAACTTCTCGGCGCACTGCTCGCCAAAGCGCGGGTCTTGCAGGGCTTTGAGCACAAAAGTCTGGCTCGGATGCGGGCCGCTGGAAATGGTCGCGCGGATCACGCCCATGGTCTTTTGTTCCAGCGCCGCAAGCACCTTGGCCGATTCGTGCGCGAAGGTGATAAAGCCAACGCGGAAGCCCCAAACGTAGTCTTCCTTGGTTGCGCCGTCGACCTTCACCGGCAGCAGGTTCGGCGAAATGTGCGCCAGCTTGCCGAACAGCGATTCTTTCAGGCTGTCTTCAAAGAACAAGCCAAAGTAGGCGTCGTCAGTGACGACAACGAGCTTCAGGCCCGCATCGGCGACTTCCTTCAGTGCGGCAACGATTTCGTCGCCCTCGGCTGCGGTCGGGGTGTAGCCGGTCGGATTGTTCGGGAAGTTCAGCAGGACGACGGCCTTCTTCTTGCCAGCAGCCAACTGCGCCAAGAGCGCGGCTTTCATGCCTTCGCTATTGAACTTACCGCGAGCATCGTACAGCTCGAAGTACACCATCTCGGCGCCACGACGCACGCCAAAGGTCAGCTCGTAGTTTTCCCAGTTCTTGTCCGGCACCACCAGCGGCGTGCCTTCGTCGGCGAACAGATCGGAAACGATGCTGATGCCGTGGGTCAGGGCATTGGTGACAATCGGGTTGCCATAGGATTTGCCAGCCAGGCTCGGATTGTCCTTGAGCATTTTCTCGCGCCAGGCCGTGCGCAATTCTGGCTTACCAGCAGGCGGCGCATAGGTGTAAATATCTTTCGGCGCATAGGCCGACAGGGTTTCCTGAATCAGACCCAGGTGCATCGGGATGCCTTTTTCAGTGGCGATGCCGATGGTGGCATTGAACTTCTTGGCTTTCTGGCCGGCTTCGGCCGATTGGGAAAGGATGCCTTCTTTCGGGAAGTAAATCGCGCGGCCGAGGCTGGAGAGCATTTCCAGAACCGGAGCGGCTTCCGTGGCGAGCGTGTCGTTCAATTGCTGGGCAAGAGCGTGCATGATTTGAGCACCATGGTCAGGGACGAAAAAAAGGGATTTTACTCGCGCCGGCGCGGGCTGAGAACAGCCCCGCCGTATCAATTATTTGGACTCACGCAGATCGGCGCGAGAAGTCACGCGGCCGGAATCCGAGCACGGCCAGCGTGCCAAAATAAACCGCGCTACCCAAGGCCACCAAGCTCAGTAAGCGCACAATCCGCCACGCGATGAGGCCGCTTTCCCAGGCCGGCATGAGTTGCAACGCGCCCCAGAGCGCAGCCGCCATAACCAGCACGGCAACGATCAGCTTGGCGATAAACCGCTTCCAACCGGGTTGTGGCTGGAAAATCTGTTTTTTACGCAATTGCCAATACAACAGACTGGCATTCAGACAAGCCCCCAGCCCGATGGCCAGCGCTAGGCCGGCGTGACGCAAGGACCAGATAAAGGCCAGATTCATAATCTGCGTACAGAGCAGCGTGACAATCGCGATCTTGACCGGCGTTTTGATGTCTTGCCGTGCGTAGAACCCCGGAGCCAGCACCTTCACCAGAATCAGCCCCACCAAACCCACGGAATAAGCGATCAGCGCTTGCTGGGTCATTAGCGCGTCATGCACGCCAAAACGGCCATGCAGGAACAGCGCTGCAATCAAGGGCCAAGACAAGACCGCCAGAGCCACGGCCGAGGGCAGCGCCAACAACAGACAAAGGCGCAAACCCCAATCGAGCAGGCGCGAATATTCCTGAGGATCGTCATTGGCATAGGTCTTGGCGAGCGAAGGCAGCAGAATCGTCCCCAGCGCCACACCCAGCACGCCGGTCGGAAATTCCATCAAGCGGTCGGCAAAATACATCCACGACACGCTGCCGGAAACCAGGAACGACGCAAAAATGGTATTGATGATTAAAGAAATCTGCCCGACCGACACCCCCATGATGGCCGGTCCCATCTGTCGAATGACCCGCCATACGCCTGCATCACGCAAATTGAAGCGCGGTCGCGCCAACATGCCGATCTTTTTCAGGTGAGGCAACTGAAAGCCGAGCTGCGCAACGCCGCCAACCAATACTGCCCAAGCCAGAGCCAGCACCGGCGGATTGAAAAAACGGGTCAAGAACAACGCAAAAATGATAAAAGACACGTTCAAGAGCGTGGGCACAAAGGCCGGCACGGAAAAGCGATTCCAGGTATTAAGCACCGAGCCTGCGAGTGAGGCGAGCGAAATGCAAAAAATATACGGAAAGGTAATTTGCAACAGCGTGACGGTCAGGCCGAATTTCTCCGGGGTATTAGCAAAACCC
>CAXYUI010000005.1:0-19560 GCA_964291975.1 uncultured Formivibrio sp.
AGCTTTTTGCCCATTGGCGCCAAGTGCATCGTGCCGTACAGGTGAAACCGCGTCGTCCCTTTGCTGATTTCGTACAGATAACCGCCCGAATCCGCCACATTCCGCGCATTGGGTCGACTTAATCTTTGCAACGAGAGCGGACTCTGGCAGGCCGACAGCAATAGCACGGTCATCAATATCAAAAAACGCATGGCTTTTCCTGGCAAGAAAGATGCCTGAGCGCATTTGCACAGGCCGAAAAAACGCACCATATGGACTTGCGCTCTGGATGGCAAGTCTGATGCAGGGGGTTGATAATCGCCCCCTTCTCCCAGCCAGGAATCTGCCATGACTTTTGCCGAAACGCTTCAGAGCCGCCGCTCGATTCGCGCCTTTTTGCCCACCCCAGTTCCACGTGAAACCGTGCTGGAATTGCTCGATCTGGCCGCGACCGCACCCAGCGGCGTCAACACCCAGCCCTGGCAGGTGCATGTGCTCACCGGCGCAAGCCTGAGCAAACTGAGCGAGCGACTGCTTGGCGAATACGAAAACCCCACGTTCGAGCACCAGGGCGAGTACGACTACTACCCGGCGCAGTGGTTCGAACCTTATTTGAGCCGCCGCCGCACTACCGGGCTGGGTCTATATCGCCTGTTGCAAATCGACAAAACAGACACCGCGCGGATGCGCGAACAGTGGGCGCGCAACTACCGGTTTTTTGATGCACCGGTCGGACTGATTTTTACCCTGCACCGCCAACTGGGTCAGGGCAGCCTGATCGACTACGGCGGTTTTTTGCAAACCCTGATGCTGGCAGCGCGTGCGCGAGGGCTGGATACCTGTGTACAGGCGGCTTTCTGCGAATATCACCCGCTGATCCGCCAGGAACTGGGCATCGCGGATGACGCGATGATTGTGTGCGGCATGTCGCTGGGCTACGCCGACCCCGCCGCGCGGGAAAATCGTTTCAATCCGGGGCGCGAAGCGGCGGCGAGCTTTACCCGCTTTCACGATTGAATTTTGCACGGGGCGGCCGCACGCTAAGGGTTTGAGTCCCGATCTGGAACACGACCATGCTGATGCTGATTTCGCCAGCCAAAACGCTGGATTACACCACGCCCGCGCCAGTGGCCACCTCGTCGCAACCCGATTTTCTGCCGCAATCGCAAGCCTTGATCGAAACACTGCGTCAACTCGCGCCGCATGACATCGCCGAACTGATGGGCTTGTCTGACAAGTTGGCGCAGCTTAATTTCGAGCGTTTCCAGAGCTGGCAGCCGCAATTTGCGCCACCTGCGGCCAAACAGGCCGTTTTTGCGTTTATGGGCGACGTCTATGAAGGCCTGGATGCCGCGAGCCTGGACGCAGGCGGCATCGCCTATTTATCCGAACATCTGCGCATTCTGTCCGGGCTGTATGGCCTTTTGCGCCCGCTCGACCTGATGCGGCCTTATCGCCTGGAGATGGGCACCAAATTGGCCAACCCGGCCGGCAAGAATCTCTACGCTTTCTGGGGCGATACGCTGGTCAAGGCGATTAACGCGCAGCATGCGGGCGAAATCGTCAACCTGGCATCCCATGAATACTTCAAGGCCGTGCCGCAGAACAAGCTCGCTGGCACGCTGATTACGCCCGTGTTCGAAGATGGGTCGGGCGGGCAATACAAAATCGTGAGTTTTTACGCCAAGCGCGCGCGCGGGCTAATGGTGCGCTGGGCAGCACTCAATCAGGTGCAAAAGGCGGAAGCGCTCAAAGGCTTCGACTTGGAAGGGTATGCATTCGATGCTGCGGCTTCGGATGCACAGAATTGGCGCTTTCGTCGCAAAACGGCTTGATGCAAAAAGGCCGCTTTTTCAAGCGGCCTTTGGCGATGTAAGAGGATGATTACAATGCGTCTTGTGGATTATCCGCGCCAGCCGCTTTTTCCAGTTCAGCCAACCGCATTTCCAGTGCATTCAAGCGTTCGCGCGTTTTAACCAGTACGTCTTGCTGGATTTCAAATTCTTCCCGCGTAACCAGATCCAGCTTGCCCAAAGCGCTAGACATCAGCGCTCGCACATTTTTTTCGACATCTCGCGCCGGACTGGCGGCGATGACGTCGGAAATCTTGCTGGCAATTTCATCAAAAAGCTTGTCCTTGAGCATAGGTTTTCTCCCTCGGTGAGCGTGAATGCAGTTTAGCCGGAATCGTGCCACGCGACATGTCTGAGCTTGCACTTTATCGGCGCTCGCCCCAAACCGTGCAACACCCTACCACCCATGCCCGCGCACCCCGCACCAAACGAGTGCGCATCTGCAGCGCAAGGTTTTCATCTCGCTTCATTGGGGTGCGAACCCAACCCACACCAATCACAAGATACTGATTTGTAATGAATTAAAACTCTGGCATGGTTCATGCTGACTGTTTGTTGCGCGCTGCTCAAATTCTTTTCTGAAGGAGTCATTCCATGAAATTCGTTACCGCGATCATCAAGCCATTCAAGCTCGATGAAGTTCGGGAAGCCCTTTCTGCCGTGGGCGTCCACGGCCTGACCGTGACCGAGGTGAAGGGATTCGGTCGCCAAAAGGGTCACACCGAGCTTTATCGAGGCGCTGAATATGTTGTCGACTTCCTGCCCAAGGTCAAGATCGAAGTCGCGATTGCGGCCGAGCAACTTGAAGTCACTATCGAGGCCATCGAAAAAGCGGCCAATACCGGCAAGATCGGCGACGGCAAGATTTTTGTCTTCAACCTCGAACATGTTGTGCGCATCCGGACCGGCGAAACCGGCGATGCAGCCATCTGATCCCACCCGGGAAGGAGAGATGTGATGAAGAAATTCCTGACTCTGCTCGCGCTGACCGGCGCGATGTTCTGGGCAAGCGCCGCAATGGCCGACGACGCCGTTGCCAGCGCAGCTTCCGAAGTCGTGGCTGCGGTTGCTGAAGTAGCGACCCCGGCGACGGCTTCCGAAGCAGCCGCTGCCGCACCAGCTGCGGCGCCGACCGCACCGTTCATGGTGGCGGCCGACAAGATCAGCTCAGGCGATACCGCCTGGATGATCGTCGCCACCGCACTGGTGCTGTTTATGACCATTCCGGGTCTGGCTCTGTTCTACGGCGGCATGGTGCGCAAGAAAAACGTGCTGTCCACGCTGATGCAATCGTTCGCCATCACCGGATTGATGACGGTGCTGTGGGTGGTGGTCGGCTACTCGCTGGCCTTCACGCCGGGCAACGGCTTCATTGGTGGTCTGGATCGCGTGATGATGGATGGCCTTTCCTTTATGAAGGCCGATGGCATGCTGACCGTGAGCCATGTGGCCAGCACCATTCCAGAATCGGTTTTCGCGCTGTTCCAGATGACCTTTGCCATCATCACTCCGGCACTGATCTGCGGCGCTTTTGCTGAACGCATGAAGTTCTCGTCCATGCTGGTGTTCATGACCCTGTGGTTCCTGCTGGCCTATGTGCCGACGGCGCACATGGTCTGGGAGCCGACGGGCTGGATGTTTGCCGATGGCGTGCTCGACTTTGCGGGCGGCACGGTGGTGCACATCAACGCCGGTGTAGCAGGTCTGGTTTGCTGCCTGGTGCTGGGCAAGCGCGTGGGCTACGGTCGCGAATCGATGATGCCGCACAACCTGGTGCTGACCTTGGTAGGCGCTTCGATGCTGTGGGTGGGCTGGTTCGGCTTTAACGCCGGCTCTGCGGTGGCTGCGGATGGCCGCGCCGGCATGGCCATGTTGGTAACGCATATCGCTACCGGCACGGCAGCCTTGTCGTGGATGTTTACCGAATGGCTCATCAAGGGCAAACCTTCGGTTCTGGGTATTGCTTCGGGCGCGGTGGCAGGTTTGGTCGCCATTACCCCGGCCGCCGGTTTTGTTGGCGTCAAGGGCGCACTCATTATCGGTCTGCTTTCTGGCATGGTTTGCTACTGGTCTGCCGTACATCTGAAACACATGCTCGGCTACGATGATTCGCTCGATGCCTTTGGCGTACACGGCGTAGGCGGCCTGTTGGGCGCACTGCTGACCGGCGTGCTGGCCGTGAAGGAAATCGGCGGCGTGGACGGCAGCCTGCTTCTGCAAGCCAAGGGTGCGCTGTTCACCATCGTGTATTCCGGGATCGTCACTTTTGTGATCCTGAAAGTGGTCGATGCCATCATGGGCTTGCGCGTCACCGAAGAAGACGAACGACAAGGCCTGGATGTTACGCTGCACGGAGAACGCGTCGAGTAATCGACCGCGCCCCAAAACAAAACCCGGCTTCGCGCCGGGTTTTGTTTTTACAAACATCCATTTACTTGATGGATTTAAGGATCTGATTGCCTTCGTTGAGCAACAACGCCGCAGCTTGATCTTCGCTGATCGAGCCCTTGGCAAACGCTTCAAAGGTCTTTTTCAGGAAATCTTGCACCTTGGCATGTTCGAACAGGGGCGAAGGATATTCCAGACGGGTCGCCATGATCTGCTGGTAAGCCTTCAGTTCCAGACCCTGGATCAGATTGCCTTTTTGCAGCACATCGAACTGGGTCTTGGCCATCGGCGTGCCACGGCTCATGCCCAGAATCTTGGCCGCTTCCGGATCGGTGGTCATGAAATTGATGAACTTGACCGCCAATTCTGGATGCTTGCTGTTCTTGCTGGCCACCAGCATGGTCGAAGGACGGCCATACATGCCGGAATTGCGTGCGCCCGACATGGTCAAGAAGCTGCCAATTTCACCTTGCGTGCCCACCGCCCAACCATTCTGGCGCAAACGCAGCGTCGAATCCCAGGTGTAATGGCCGGCCCACTTGCCCGTGCTCCATTCGCTCAGTTGTTCAATGGTTTTGCCGGTCAGGCGCTTTTCCGACTTCTCTTGCGAAGACATAAACACATGGTTGCGCAACAGTTCACGGTAAAAGCTCAGCCATTCGCGCAATTCTTCCTGCGAAAGCGCCACCTTGGCCTGATTCGGATAGATGTAGGGCTTGCCGGTTTTCTGGTGGATGTAGGCGTGGGTAATCATCACCATGGTTTGCGAATCGCTAGCCAGCGGATAAGCATCGTCACCCAGCTTGCTCTTGAAAACACGGCCGGCCTCGATCAGCTGATCCCAAGTCGTGGGCAGAGGAATGCCGGCACGATTAAAGGCGGTCTTGTTCCACAAAAACACATTGGCCGTGTAGGACGTCGGCAAGCCGGCCAGACGACCGTTAACCAAACCGGCCTTGTACGATTCGCTTGAGAAAGCATCCAGGCTCAGCAAGGGGCGGTACTTGAACAGATCGAGCACGGCATCCTGCTGACGCACCATGCGCGGCAACCAAGCCCAGTTGACCTGCATGATGTCGGGCTGCGATCCGCCGGCGATCTGGTCATTCAACTTGGTTTCATAACCACGAAAAACGCCATACTCCCCTTTGATTTTCACGCCAGGGTTGCGCGATTCAAAGAGAGCAATCGCTTTTTGTGTCACTTGGTGACGCTCGGTACCGCCCCACCAGGAAAAGCGCAGGGTGGTTTCAGCAAGCGCACTCGGGCCGATCAGAGCCAGCGCAAGCGCCAGAGAGGTAAGGTGAGGGCGAAACATAAGGGGTCACTTTCAGAAAACAAATTAAAAAGCGCAAAACATTTCGAAATGTTTTGCGATCAAGTATTGAAATACGCAATAGCTTACACGAAATAAGCCATTAGGCTGGCGAGGGATTTTCATTGCAAACATTGATGTTTTCAATGAAAAAATACCAATAGCGCATCCAGAATCAATACAACAAGACAATGAAGGCAATCATCAAAATCGCCTCACTGAAGATAACTACGTGAAAGTACGCCAGAAAAGACCAAACCATTTCTTATCGACAGCGCATGGCACGCTCATGCGCCTGCGCCGCTTTTTCCCGATGCGCCGGCTGGCGGCACAAATAAAAAATGCCAGTCAGCAAGCTGACTGGCATTGGGGTCTTACTCGGCAAGAAAATTACAGCTTGCCTGCGCCTGCCTTGGCCTTGACCAGCGCCGGCACGTCCTTGGCCGGAACCGGCGGTACGGCGACGAGCTCAGGTTTCCAACCCACTTCAGCGGTCATCGGATTCTTCGGATCGGCTTCGTTGATTTCCTTCAGCAGGTCAGTTTCCTTGCCGTTGAAGATCGAGCCTTGATCGAAGAACACTTTGCCCATCATGCTGCCCACCGCCGAATCGATGCGGCCATTCTTCACTTCAAACACATTGTGTTCGGAATAGATCGCCGAATCTTGCCCAGCACCCAGCGCTTGGCCAAAGGTGATGTTCTGCAGTTTCGGGCCCTTGAGCGAGGCGACGTGGTTTTCGTAAGCCGACTTGTTCGGATCGTATTTGCCGGCGGCGTCACCCACAAAATAGTTGTTGTAGGTGTGGATCTTGCCGTAGCGCACGCGCGGCATGCGCTGACCGACATTTTCAAACAGGTTGTGACGGATGGTCACGCGCAGTTTGCCGGCATCGCTCTTGTTGGAGTCACTGTGGCCGATCAGCATCAGCTTGTCGTGATCCTTGAAGTGGTTGTTGGAGATCGTGATCAGATCCGCGCCATGGGTAATGTCGATCGCGCCATCGTGATGCTGCACTTTTTGCGACATCTCGTTATGCGGGAAAGGGAAGACCGGCGGCGAAAGCTTGTCCGGGCGGTCGCCATCGGAGAAGGTGTTCTGGTCGATCCAGACCTTCTTGGCGCCAGCGATCGAGATCAGATCGTATTCGGAGTTCCAGCGACCGCCACGGCACATTTGCGGGCCAGTTTTGGCGTCAACCTTGGTGTCTTGGCAACCCGGATAATCCTTGTTGACCTGGAAGGAATCGCCCGGCTCCCAAGCTGGGAAGTAATCGTAAGCATCTTCAAACGCGATATTGCGGATGATGACGTTTTCAGTCTTGGCGCCCAGCTTCAGGTTGCCCTTGATGATCTTGGCGTCTTTGCCCAGACCAATGATCGTGGTATTGGACGGAATGTCGATCACGATCATCGCGGCTTGTTTCTTGGATGAAGCGATGCGCGCATCTTCCTGATAGCCAGTCAGCTTGGCGGGCTTGCCCTTGAACAGCTCCATATTCCAAGCCGCCGGGGCGTAATCTTTTTTGTACTGCTCGAAGTCATACGGATCAGCGCCTTCGAACGGGCCAACAGCGTAATCCTTGAGGGTGAGTTCCTTGCCGGAATCATCGGTAGAAAGGTTGATGGTGCCCTTGATCTTGATGATCTTCGGATTGTCGCCTGCAGCCTTCAGCGCCTTGACCAGCTCGGCACGCGAGCTAACCGTGAAGACATGCTCATCCTTCGCGGCCGAACCGCCGGTCACGACGCCTTCACTGGCAGCCCAACCATCTTTTTCCATCAGAGTCTGACGCTCAACCGGCACATCCGCCGCAAAAGCAACACCCGCCGACAAGGCCAGAGCAAGGGTCAACATGGAACTACCAAGAACTCGTTTCTTCATTGGGGTCTCCAAATAGCACTACAGGGAAAGCGGTTTAGTGCCTGAGCGGCACAGTAGGTTCCTCATGCTGACAAAAAAGGCTGGAAAACTCCAGCCTTCAGTACCCGTTACTCTTCATCCATGAGCGCCGTAGTGTAAACATCCTGTACGTCATCAAGGGCTTCGAGTGCATCGAGCAATTTTTGCATTTTTGCAACATCGTCCCCAAGCAGCTCGGTTTCATTCACCGCACGCATGGTGACTTCGCCCATTTCCGCCTTGAAACCTGCGCTTTCCAGCGCCTCTTTGACGGAAACAAACTCATAAGGCGGGGTGATGACTTCGATCGAACCATCATCGTTGCTCAGCACATCTTCTGCGCCCGCTTCAAGCGCGGCTTCCATCAACGCATCTTCGGAAGTCCCCGGCGCAAACAACAAAGAGCCACAGTGCTTGAACTGGAAAGCCACGCAACCATCGGTACCCATATTGCCGCCGAACTTGGCAAACGCATGACGGACATCGGCCACCGTGCGGGTTTTGTTGTCAGTCAGGCAATCCACCATCACGGCTGCGCCGCTGATGCCATAGCCTTCGTAACGACATTCTTCGTAGTTCGCGCCTTCCAGATTGCCAGCGCCACGGTCAATGGCGCGCTGAATGGTGTCCTTGGTCATGTTGGCGTCGAGCGCTTTATCGACGGCCAGACGCAGGCGCGGATTGGTGTTCAGATCTTCGCCGCCCATGCGCGCCGCGACCGTAATTTCTTTAATCAGCCGCGTAAAAATCTTGCCGCGCTTGGCGTCCGCCGCTGCTTTTTTATGCTTGATGTTTGCCCACTTGGAATGGCCAGCCATGATTTCATCCTGTATTACAAGTTCTTGAACAGGCGCGGATTCTAACATACGCCTGTGCTGGAATTCTTTACCCGTAAAAGCCGAAGCAATCGCCAGATTGCAGCGGATTACCCGCAAGAAAAGCCGCGGCATCGAGCCGCTTGCTGCCGGCTTTTTGCAATTCGGTAATGCGCAGCGCGCCTGCGCCACAGGCGACAACGATGCCGCTGCGATCGGCGGCCAGAATCTTGCCCGCTTGGCCTTGCGCATCAAGGGGTTCTGCGCGCCAGATCTTGATCGCGGTTTCACCCAGCAACGTTTGTGCGGAGGGGAAGGGATTAAAGGCGCGAATCATGCGGTCGAGTTCGGCAGAAGATTGAGTCCAATCGATCGCCGCTTCTTCTTTCTTGAGCTTCTCGGCGTAGGTTACGCCTTCGGCAGGCTGCGGCGTGCGCTTGGCTTGCAGTGCCGGCAGATCCTGCAACGCGGCCACGATGGCTTCAGCACCTTGCTTGGCCAGCTTGTCGTGCAGGCTCATGGCGTTGTCAGTCGCCTCGATCGGCGTAATCTGCGTCAAAAGCATGTCGCCAGTATCCAGCCCCGCTTCCATCTGCATGATGGTGACACCGGTCTGCGCATCCCCCGCCAGAATCGCCCGCTGAATCGGTGCTGCCCCGCGCCAGCGCGGCAACAAGGACGCATGGATATTCAGACAACCGAACTTCGGCAGATCAAGCACCACTTGCGGCAGGATAATCCCGTAAGCCGCAACCACCATCACATCAGCTTGAGCCGCCGCGATCGGCGCTTGCTGTTCAGGTGTGCGCAATTTTTCCGGCTGCCAGACCGAAACTCCATGCTCTTCAGCCACCACCTTGACCGCAGACGGGGTCAGCTTCATGCCACGACCAGCAGGTCGATCAGGCTGGGTCAGCACCAGGACAATTTCATGTCCAGCCGCGATCAGCGCCTTTAAGCCTTCAGCCGCAAAATCCGGCGTACCGGCAAAAATGATTTTCATGCGCTCCATTCCTTCAACAATACGCGGGGTCACCAGCAAGACAGCCACATCAATCCGACCACAAACACCATGATTTTCACAAACTTAGCCACATAAGCACTCGCAAAAACAACCTCGCCCTGTCAAGCCAAGAGCGGCCTCCACAAAGCATTGCGGCCATGCCACGCCCAAAAGACTGCAGCTTAGTTACATGGTTTTTTTCTGGTTTTTCTTGAGTTTCTGTAGGATGCGATTGAATTTGAGTCGCGAGAGCTTCTCGACAAATACCCGACCATTGAGGTGATCGATCTCGTGCTGCAGGCAAATTGCCAGCAGTCCATCAGCTTTCACTTCTACGGGCAAGCCGTGGCGATTGAGTGCCCGCACAGTGATGCGCTCAGCGCGATCGACAGTTTCATAGATTCCCGGAACGGATAAGCAGCCTTCCTCGCAGGTCGTCTGACCATCCATTTCCACAATTTCGGGATTGATGAATACTTGGAGTTGATCTTTTGTTTCTGAAAGATCAATGATAACCAAGCGAATGTGCTGATTAACCTGCGTGGCCGCAAGACCAATTCCAGGTGCTTCATACATGGTTTCGGCCATGTCATCGATCAATGTCTGCAATGTATCGTCAAATGTTTTGACGGGTTTGGCGACAATATGCAAACGTTCATCGGGGTAGTGCAGAATATTTAATAGAGCCATTGCTTGCTAGACCTGAAATTTATATGCAGAATCAAAAAAAATTGCGGTAGCTTGGGAAGATCGGCTACTTTCAAGATTCTATGCTACCAATGCCCGAGGGCAGGATGAGCACCATGCGAAAAAAGATTATATCCCTGATTCTGGCTGCTGGCTGTATGGCTGGCGGCGTGATGGCCGATGAATTGAAGATGCAGGAAAACGCCCCCGACCGTTATGTCGTCGTGAAGGGCGATACGCTGTGGGACATTTCTGGCCGTTTTCTCAAACAACCTTGGCGCTGGCCTGAGATCTGGAACTTGAACAAGCAACAGATCAAAGACCCGCACTGGATCTACCCTGGCGATGTGATCGTACTCGATCGCTCCAGCGGAAAGCCGCAACTGAAGCTGCTGACCAATGAGATGGCTCGATCCAATGCAGCAGGCGATCAGCGTTTGTCACCAGGCATGCGCGAATTACCTCTGGATCGAGGCGCGGCCATTGCCGCCGTCCCGCCGTATGCCATCGAACCTTTCCTCAAGCGCCCGGTCGTGATCGAGCCGGAAGAGTTTGAAAAAGCGCCGCGCATTGCCGCAGGTCCGGATGAGCGCGTGGTCTTTTCTGCCATGGATCGCGTTTACGCGGTGGGGCTAGATGCTCAGCCGGGTGATGTTTGGTATGTGTACCGCAATGGCAAAGCACTGATCGACCCGGATGGTGATGGCAAAAAGGTCATCGGCCATGAAGTTCATTACGTGGGTGAAGTGCGTGTTGATGCGCCGGGCGATGTCGCTACCTTGCGCGTACTGAACACCAAGCAAGAAATTGCCATTGGCGACCGACTGATCAAAGCAGCAGAAGCCGGCTTGGTTAACTTCAAACCGCGCCTGCCCGATGTCCCCATCGAAGGTCAGGTTGTAGCTTCGTATGATGGCGTGGCCGATGCGGGCACTTACACCACCATCATCATCAATCGTGGCTCCAACCACTGGATGGATGTAGGACATGTTCTGTTCTCCTACAAACAAGGTCGTCCGATCAAGAAGGAAAACCGTGATGAACCGGATCGGGTGACTCCGCCGATCAAGAGCGCCAATGTGTTCATTTATCGCGTCTTCCCAACGGTGTCTTACGGCCTGGTGCTTGATGCAACGCTGCCTGTAGCGCGCGGCGATGCGGTCAGGATCACGGAACAAGACATTTCGCCGAACCGTTGAACTCGTTGTACGCACCCGAATACTGGCTGCGGTTAGCTCTGACCCCTGGTCTGGGCTGCCGCAGCCAGATTGCTTTGTTGCGCCGCTTTGGCTCACCCGGAGCCGTGCTTTGCGCCAGCGGAGCCGACTTGCGCTCCCTCTTGCGCGACGCACAGGTTTCCGCGCTGCAAGAAGCAGCAAACCAGCAAGACTGGCCTGAGCTCAACGCACACCTGGAATGGCTGGCACAGCCCGGCAATCACTTACTTGCCTTGGGCGATGCGGCATACCCGGCACGACTGCTTGATCTTCCCGATCCACCTTCCATTTTGTTTGCCAAGGGGCAGATCAATCTACTGGCCACGAACAACAGCTTGGCCATTGTCGGCAGCCGTCAGGCTACCCCGCAGGGGCTGGAAAACGCCGAAGCATTTGCGGCGACCCTGTCACAGGCTGGGGTCACGATTGTCAGCGGATTGGCAGCAGGCATTGATGCCGCAGCACATCGCGGCGGACTCGCCGGTTCAGGCTCGACCATCGCCGTAGTCGGAACAGGATTGGATCGCGTGTATCCGGCACGCAATCGCGATCTGGCTTATGCCATTGCGGATCGGGGCGTGCTCCTTTCCGAATTTCCACTGGCATGCCCACCGATTGCCGACAATTTCCCGCGCCGCAATCGCCTGATTGCTGCTCTGGGGAGGGGGTGCCTGGTGGTGGAAGCGGTTCTGGGGAGTGGCTCATTGATTACCGCGCGACAAGCGGCAGATTTGGGGCGAGAGGTCTTTGCCATTCCCGGCTCGATCCACTCACCGCAATCGAAAGGCTGTCATCGACTCATTAAAGATGGTGCCAAGCTGGTCGATGACGCGCGGGATATCCATGATGAACTGGCCACGCCCTCGCTGCCCGGGCTGAACACGGCAACGGATGACGACCCCTTGTTAATCCTGATTGGCTGGGAGCCTGTGGATGTCGAAACATTGGCGGTTCGCAGTGGGAAATCGTTGGCAGAACTCAATCCGATCTTGCTCGAACTGGAGTTGTCAGGAAGAATCGCCCCGCTGCCCGGGGGTCGCTATCAGCGTTGCGCATAAAGGCGCTCGCCAGTATCGGCGATTTTGGGCAATACTAATTCGAACTGCGGCTGCTGGCCGCCAACCCACCGACCCGAGAACATGGCAAGCAATCTTCTGATCGTCGAATCGCCTTCCAAGGCCAAGACCCTGCAAAAATATCTGGGCAAGGATTTCCAGATCCTGGCTTCCTATGGCCACGTTCGCGGACTGGTGCGCAAAGACGGCTCGGTCGATGTCGAGAATGACTTCAAGATGAAGTACATGATCATCGACCGTAACAAAAAGCATGTCGATGCCATCTGCGATGCCGTCAAAGCCGCGCAAAACGTCTATCTCGCAACTGACCCGGACCGCGAAGGCGAGGCGATTTCCTGGCACATCATGGAAATCCTCAAGGGCAAGAAGCTGACCGGCGGCGATCGCACTTTCAAGCGCGTGGTATTCCACGAAATTACCGAAACCGCCGTCCTGAACGCAGTCGCCAATCCGCGTGATATCGACTTTGACCTGGTCAACGCCCAGCAAGCGCGTAGTGCGCTCGACTATCTGGTCGGTTTCAATCTTTCCCCGCTGCTGTGGCGCAAAGTCCGTCAAGGACTGTCGGCCGGTCGCGTGCAAAGTCCAGCGCTGCGTTTGATTTGTGAACGTGAAATTGAAATTCGCGCGTTTACCACCCAAGAGTACTGGTCACTCCATTTGGATAGCCACAAGGGTCGCCAAAAATTCTCTGCCCGCCTCAACGAATGGCAAGGCAAAAAACTCGAACAATTCGATCTGCCCAATGAAGCCAGCCAGGCTGATGTCCTGAAGGCGCTGGAAGGTAAAACGGCGGAAGTCGCCAAGGTCGAGAAGAAAAAGAAATCACGCAGCCCTGCCGCGCCGTTTACCACTTCGACGCTGCAACAGGAAGCCGTGCGCAAACTCGGCATGACCACCGATCGCGCCATGCGCACTGCGCAGCAACTCTATGAAGGGGTCGACATCGGCAGCGGCACCGTCGGTCTGATTACCTATATGCGTACCGACTCGGTGGCTTTGGCCAACGATGCGCTGGTCGAACTGCGCGATTACATCGGTCAGAATTTCGACAAAGACTACCTGCCGAACGCGCCGGTGACCTACAAGAACAAGGCCAAGAACGCACAAGAAGCGCACGAAGCCATCCGCCCGACCTCGATCTTTCACACGCCCGAGCAGGTCAAAGCATTCCTGACGCCAGACCAGTTCAAGCTCTACCAGATGATCTGGAAGCGCACCCTGTCCTGCCAGATGACCTCGGCCAAGTTTGATACCGTATCCGTGGACATCCTCATGGGTGAAGGGGTCTTCCGCGCCAGCGGTCAGACCCTGGTCTTCCCGGGCTTTATGGCCGTCTATCAGGAAGACGCCGATGACGTGGAAACTGGCGAAGACGACGAAGCCCGCCTGCCGGTGCTCGAAGTCGGCGACGCCTTGCCGGCCGACAAACTCTACGGCGAGCAGCACTTTACCCAACCGCCGCCGCGTTACACCGAAGCCAGTTTGGTGAAATCGCTGGAAGAATTCGGCATTGGTCGTCCATCCACTTACGCCTCGATTATCAAGACGCTGAAAGATCGCGAATATGTGGATCTCGACAAAAAGCGTTTTGTCCCAACCGATACCGGCGAAGTGGTCAATAAATTCTTGACCGAGCACTTCACGCAATACGTTGATTACAACTTCACCGCCAAACTGGAAGACAAGCTCGATGAAGTCTCGACCGGCGAGCGTGAGTGGATTCCGGTGCTCGACGAATTCTGGGGGCGCTTCCACAAGCTGTGCGAAGAAAAACTCTCGCTGTCGCGCAAGGAAGTCACGCAGGAAGAAATCGACGAAGACTGCCCGAAATGTGGCAAGAAGCTGGCGATCAAGCTTGGCAAGCGCGGCCGCTTTATCAGCTGTACCGGCTATCCGGAATGCACCTACACCCGCAATCTGGGCGAAGATGCGGACTCCGCCCCGGTTGAGCCCGAAGTCGTGCCGGATCGCACCTGCCCAGAGTGCGATTCAGCGCTGCACATCAAGAGCGGGCGCTACGGCAAGTTCATCGGTTGCTCCAACTACCCGAAGTGCAAACACATCGAACCGCTGGAAAAACCGCGCGATACCGGCGTGGAATGCCCGCAGTGTCACAAGGGCAGTCTGATCGAGCGCAAGAGTCGCTACGGCAAGCTCTTTTACTCTTGCAACACCTATCCGAAGTGCACTTACGCGACCTGGAATCCGCCGATTGCTGAAACCTGCCCCCAATGCGGCTGGCCGGTGCTGACGATCAAAATCACCAAACGGCGCGGAACCGAAAAGGTCTGTCCGCAGAAAGAATGCGGCTACAGCGAAGTCATTGCACCGCCGGAAGGAAGCGCTGAAAGCAAGGAATAATCATGCGAATGCAAGGCGAGCTGGAGCGGCAAAGCGAACTGGCATTAAGCCGCGCTTATTTCGAAGCGCTGGATGCCCTGCTTGGCACCCTGAACGCCTCATTTTCTGCAGAAGAAAGTCATGAAGAGTGCCTGCGCATCATGGCGGAAGTCTCCAGACAGGGCGTCGCCGCGCTCTATCTGGACGACAATGCGCGCAGCACCGCCATACTGAAATCGGCTTGGGTCACGCCGGAAATTGTCCGGCCGGATCAATCCCAGCCGATGTTGCGGACCTTGCCGTATCAGAAATTCCCCCTGTTGGCAGATACGCTTGCCATTGGCATGTTGTTCCACAAAAGCGTCGCCGATCTGCAGCCGGCCGGCCAACTGCTGTTGCAGCCGTTAGGTGTGCAGCACGTTCTGTGCATTCCACTGCTTGATCGGGACACCCCTTTCGGCTTCATCGCCTTTCTGGATCTGAACCGCGCATCCGCGCCCTCTTCGCTTGAGATGCGCTTGATTGCGACACTGGCCAGCCACTTTGCCCAAGTCTTGCTCAAGCAGAAAATCGAGGCGGAGCAGGTCGCCAACCAGCAACGGCTGAAAGCCTTGGTCGGCGCATCGCAAGACATGGTGTTTGAGTTCGAACCCGCAGGGCGCATCGCACGCGTCTGGTCCGAATTACCACTACTCCCAGCCAGCCAAGATTTGCAGGATCAAGCCTATCAAACCGCATTGCCGCATGATTTGGCGCAGGGGATTGATCGCGCTTTGCCGCGCGTGACGCAACGAGCGGGCCGCTTTGCCCAATTCAATTGCACGATCCCCGATGGTCAGGGTGGCAGCGCCTATCTACTCGTTCGCCTGCAGTCGGTTGAAACGCCAGGACAGCAACTGAGTGTCGTGGCCATGGTTCAAGACGTGTCCGACATGATGCAAGACGCGGCGCGGCGCAAAACACTGCTCGACACCCTGAACCTGCTGGAAGAAGCGGTGCTCGATTTATCGGCGGATGGGGTGATGATGGATTCCACCCAAGGCTGGGCGCGACTGCGCGGCATTGATGCAGCCATGATGGTCGCCGAACGCAATCGCCCCTTGGCCGATTGGGTGCATCCTGAAGATCGCGCGGCGCTGGCTCAGGTGCTCGACGATCTGCGCGATTCGCAAGAGCCACAAACACAACGCTTCCGTTTAGAAAATGCCACGGGCGACCACGTCTGGATCGAAGCGCGCCTGATTGCCCACCACGCCCCGGACGGACGCTTTGCCGGCTCGCGCGGGGTGCTGCGTGATGTCACCGCCGCCCACCTCAACGAACAGCACATTACCCAGCTGGCGCTGTACGACAATCTGACCAAGCTGCCGAACCGGCTGCTGCTCGACAATCAATTGCTGCAGGCGCTGGAGCGCGCGCGGAGCAAGCAGACCCGCGTGGCGCTAGGCTTTATCGATCTCGATCATTTCAAGCAGGTCAACGATGCATTCGGCCATAAAGTGGGCGACGAACTGCTCATCAATGTCACTCGTCAGCTTTCCGAAGCACTGGGCGATAATGACGTACTCGCCCGCTGGGGCGGCGATGAATTCATCGCGCTGATTCCCGATCTGGAAGACATCTCCGCCCTGCGCGATTACGCTGAAAACCTGCGTCGCGCAGCACAACAAGGCGTGATGATCGAAGGCCTGGAAGCGCGGCCAACCATCAGCGTCGGCTTTGCCGTTTTCCCCGACGATGCACAAACCGCCGAAGAGCTGCTTTCAGCAGCCGACCACACCATGTATCGCGCTAAAAGCGGTGGGCGCAACAATGTCTGTTTCTACAGCGATCTGGTGCACTCCAAAACCAGCGGTCGTGAGCAGATGGTGATCCAAACCCTGCTCGACAACGCCATTCGCGAAGACCGCGTGGAAGTGTTTTACCAGCCGGTCGTCAATGCCCGCACGCGCGAAGTCTTTGCAGTGGAAGCCTTGGCGCGCTGGCAGGACGAACAGGGCAACTGGGTCAGCCCTGAGTTGTTCATCCCAATGGCAGAAAAAGTCGGACTGATCCAATCCTTGTCCGAACAGGTGATCGCACACGGGCTCGCCCAACTGGCGCTCTGGCGTAAAGCCGGGCTCTCGCAACGGCTGATGCTCAACATCTCGCGCAACCAGCTATTCCAATCCACCTTGATTACCAATCTGGTTAACGCACTCAACCAGCACGGGCTCACTCCGCAAGATGTGATTCTTGAAATCACCGAATCGGTGGCGATTACCGACTATTCACGGCAGATGAAGCATCTGCGCCAATTGGCAGAAACGGGTTTTGATCTGGCGATCGACGATTTCGGCACCGGCTATTCCTCGCTCTCACAACTGCACGAAGTGCCCGCACGCTTTCTCAAGGTCGATCTTTCCTTCACGCAGCGCCTGCATACCATGGAAGGCCGCAGCGTCATGCAGGCGATTGTCCAGCTTGGCCATCGCCTGGGTTTGCAGGTCATTGTCGAAGGCATCGAAGACCTAGCGACCGAACGAACCTTACTCGACTTGGGCGTCAAGCTCATGCAGGGATTTTTCTACTGTGAGCCGGTGCAAGCCGGTGTGGTGGAAGTCTGGATGCGGCTAGGGATGCGCGCCGGCAAGTAAGCGAAACACCCATAAAAAACGGGGAGCTAGTTAGCTCCCCGTTTGCTTGGATACCATTCGTTCAGACTTTGGCCTGCGCGCGCCGCGCCATCACCGCATTGGCCAGATCGGCGAGTAATTTCTCGGTATCAGCCCAACCAATGCAAGCATCGGTGATCGATTGCCCATAACAAAGCGCCTGACCCGGCTTCGGATCCTGACGCCCCTCGATCAGATGGCTTTCCACCATCACCCCAAAAATGGCCTTGCCGCCAGCGGCAACCTGCGCGCAGGTATCAGCG
Organism: uncultured Formivibrio sp.; assembly: GCA_964291975.1. Taxonomy (GTDB): domain Bacteria; phylum Pseudomonadota; class Gammaproteobacteria; order Burkholderiales; family Chitinibacteraceae; genus CAXYUI01. Next base: position 17,496 of record CAXYUI010000005.1, read on the forward strand.
CACACTTCCATCTGACGACGATAATCCTTGCGGCTATTCGCGTGCGAAAAGTCGATCATCACCTTTTGCGGCAAATTGGCCGCTGCCAGATCCGCGACGGCGGCGCGCACATGGTTTGCGTCGAAATTCGGTTCTTTGCCGCCACGCAAAATCACATGGCAATCCGGATTGCCGGCCGTGGAAACGATCGCCGAATGGCCAAACTTGGTCACCGACAAGAAGTGGTGCGATGCAGCGGCAGCGCGAATCGCGTCAATGGCGATGCGCAGATTGCCGTCGGTGCCGTTCTTGAAGCCCACCGGGCAAGACAGCCCCGAAGCGAGTTCGCGGTGGACTTGCGATTCGGTAGTGCGGGCGCCAATCGCCCCCCAACTAATCAAATCAGCCATATATTGCGGGGTAATCATGTCCAGGAACTCGCCAGCGGCCGGAATGCCCTGATCGTTCAGTTCCAGCAACAGTTTGCGGGCGATGCGCAGACCTTCGTTGATATTGAAGCTGCCATTCAGGAAAGGATCATTGATCAGACCTTTCCAACCCACGGTGGTGCGCGGCTTTTCAAAGTACACGCGCATCACGATTTCCAGCTCACCCGCAAAACGCTCGCGCAACGCTTTGAGCTTTTGGCCATATTCCAGCGCGGCGCCGGTATCGTGGATCGAGCACGGGCCAATCACCACCAAAATACGATCATCACGATCAGCCAAAATATTGTGAATGGCTTGCCGGGACTGGAATACGGTCGCCGAAGCATGATCGGTCAGCGGGAATTTCTCCAGCAGAGCCACCGGAGGAAGCAGTTCCTTGATTTCACGAATGCGAAGGTCATCGGTTTGGTATTGCATGGTGAATCCTGATTGATGGCGCCGGCCACAGGCCCGCCGATTGGCAAAGGTAGAAAGATTAGCGCTTGCGGGCGGGTCGGCACAAGCATGCTTTTTACAGATAAGGCCGCGCTAAAAAACAACAAGCCAGGCTAGGCCTGGCTTGTTGGAGACGAACAAATCAATCCGCGAACTGCTTTTTGAGTCGTTCGCGACGCTCTTGTGCTTCCAGCGAAAGCGAGGCGGTCGGCCGCGCCAACAGACGCTGCAAGCCAATCGGTTCGCCGGTATCGCTGCAATAGCCATAAGAGCCGTCGTCGAGCTTGCGCAAGGTAGAATCGATCTTCAGCAAGAGCTTGCGTTCGCGATCACGCGTACGCAGTTCGAGTGCATATTCTTCTTCCAGCGTGGCTCGATCGGCCGGATCAGGCGTCGCTTCCTGTTCTTGCAAGTGTTGGCTGGTCTGATTGGCATTGGCCAGCAGTTCAGCCTTCATTTGCAGCAGGCGCTCCCGGAAAAACTCCAGGTGATCCGCGTTCATATAATCATCTTCTGGACCTTTCCAGTCGATGATGTCTTTTTCGGTGAGTTTTGCCATTTTTTGCACTCCCTTTCTCGAGCCGGCGATGCGGCATGGATTACTGCAAATGGTCGGGGAGCTTAATCAACTCGACGACCTTATGCAACAAACGCATGGTCACGTTGGGGATACGCAACGAGAGACTTTCATCAGTACAGGCCATTTCCCAAGAATAGTAACGCTTCTTGGGGCTGAAAGCCGCGACGAAAGGCGCTGTGCTAAACTCGCCCGATTTAATTGCTATCGGGAATGCAGCCAGGATGGATCGCGCGCAACGCTTGATGATCATTGCCGCCACGGTTTCGCTGCTGGCGCATGCCGTGCCAATTTTCGGCATCCGCTTCGTGATGCCTTCGCCCAAGAAGACTGGCGCGCCAGAGCCGCTGGAAATTGTGCTGGTCAACCAGAAAACCCGTGCGGCGCCGAACAAGGCCGAAGTGCTGGCGCAAGCCAATCTGGACGGCGGCGGCAACACCGACGGCCAGCACCGCGCCAAATCGCCCCTGCCCGGCAGTGGTGAAGCTGCCATGCCGGAAATCGAACAGACCTTACAGCAACAAAAACAGCTTGAAGATCGCGCCACGCAGCTGATGACCCGGCTCAAATCCGACTACCACGTTCCCGACCACGAACAGGCCGGCAAAAACCAGGATGGCGGCCA
>CAXYUI010000006.1:0-19371 GCA_964291975.1 uncultured Formivibrio sp.
CTGCGGCAGGTGCAGATGCAACGGCAGATGCACCAAATGGAACGGGCTTCACCACAGCCCCCGGTTTGGTTTTTTGCAAGCCTTCAACGATGACTTGCTCGCCAGCCTTCAGGCCTTCGGTAATCACCCAGTCCTTGCCGGAGAAACCGCCCGTCTTGACCGGCCGCGCCGCCACCGCGCCATCGGCGCCGACCACATACACCGCCGCGCCCTTGGCCGACTGCATCACCGCGCGTTGCGGCACGCGAATGGTCTGATCCATCACGCCCTGGGCCAGACGCACCGTGCCAAACATGCCCGGCAACAGCAATTGATCGGGATTACGGAATTCGGCGCGCAAGGTCACCGTGCCGGTGCTCGCATCCACCGTCTGTTCGGCAAAGCTCAGCTTGCCGGCCTGCGGGTAAACCGAGCCATCCGCCAGAACCAGCTGCACCGGCAGATTGGCCGCCTTGACCTTGCCCGCCTTCATTTGCTGACGCAGCTTCAAAAGATCGGTGCCCGATTGGGTAAAGGTCACATAAATCGGATCGAGCTGTTCGATGGTAGCCAGATGGGTGGCGTCGCCCTTGCCGACCAGCGCGCCTTCCGTCACCAGAGAGCGGCCAATACGACCCGAAATCGGCGCCAGCACGCTGGCGTAATTCAGATTGAGCTGGCTGCGGGTCAGTGCAGCTTCGTTGGCGGCCACATCGGCTTCGGCTTGCTTGAGCGTCGCCTCCGCCTGATCGAGTTCCTGCTTCGAAACACCTTGGGTGGCGATCAGTTGGCGGTAGCGCGTTGCGGTCTGGCTGGCGATTTGCGCATTGGCTTTGGACTTGGCGAGTGAGGCCTTAGCGCTGGCGAGATCAGCTTCCAGCGTGCGCGAATCAATCTTGAACAGCGATTGGCCAGCACCGACTTGGCCGCCTTCGGCAAACAGGCGTTTTTCGATAATGCCTTCGACGCGAGCACGTACTTCAGCCGTGCGATACGCGGTGACGCGACCCGGCAAATCTTGGGTCAGCGCGTTATCGGCTGCGCCAGCGGTAATGACTTCGACCGTCGCCGGCGGCATCTGCCGTGCGCCAGCGGGCCCCTCACTCTTGCTGCAACCGGCCAGCGCTGCGGCAATCGCAACGGCCAGAATCAAGGGACGAGCTTGCATATCGGTATTCCTTTTTATTGGATGGTTTCAGGCGCATAAGCGCGCAGGAAGCGTTCGACATGCCTTTGCACGCGCGCAGCTTCCTGTGCTGCATCAGGGATTTCGCCGGCGAACAACAGGCGATCATGATCGATGCCAATCAGGCCATCGATGAAAAAATGGGCGGCCTCCAGCGGATCGTCATGGCGCAACACCCCGCGCACCATAAAGTCAGCCAGCATCTCGGCAATGCCTTGGCGCGTCCCCATATAGGCTTTCTCAAAGAAATCTCGCGCCTGTTCTGGAAAACGCACAGCTTCGCTGGTCAGCATGCAGTGCAGACGCGCCATTTCCGGGTTCAGTACATGCGCACGAAACTTCATGCCAAAACCATGCAACTGCTCTTCGATGGTGTCGCCCGTTGGCACAAGCTCAGCCCAAAAACTGGCCATGCCATGTTCAATGGCGCGCGAAAACAGCTTTTGTTTATTGCCAAAATTGTTGTAAATCGTTTGCCGAGCCACACCAGCTCGGGTGGCCACCGCATCAATGCTGGCGCGATAGCCTGCGCTACAGAACACTTCTTGCGCCGCTTGCAACACGCAACTGACCGTGTCGCTGGAAACCGGATAAGGAGAACGCATGATCAGACTCCGGACATAGCTGAACTAGACGGTACAGTCTAATTTGCCCAACAAAAACCTGTAAATGGTAGTTGTTCATATCTGGACGAAAGGATGGTTCCTGTCCACCCGCACAGCAGGGCAAACCCAAACTAGGCGATCAGCGCGCAAAAGCCCGCTGCAAAAAGAAAACCGGGCCTCGCTCTGCGAAACCCGGTGACATACAAACCAGCCTTTATTGACCCGACTTATTTTCGAGGATCGAAGTAGTACTGCTGATAATCGAAATCGATCTGGTCGATATGGGGCGTTTTCAGGTAGAAGATTTTGCGCTGCTTCAGATTGGCAAACCGCAGCGCCTCGCTGTATTGATCCAGCCAGAGCTTGCGCAAAGAGCCGTCCTGATAGGCGAGCTGCATGCCGCGCGTGATGCGATCGAGCAAAGCGCGGTTTTGCTTGTTGGCAAAGAAAAACCGGGGCAAGGGATAGGAAATCGCCATGCTGCGATCGTAATCGAGCTTGGCGATATCTTTGTTGCGCTGCAATTCGGGCCCGAGTTCATCGATGCCCCGACAAAAGAGATCAAGGCGCCCCGCGGCAACCATCAGGAAAAGACTGTCCTGCTGACCGGCTTCGTGCACATTAAAGCCGTTAAAACGCAGGATTTCGCTATCCGCCCAGCCTATCCCCTGCCCGATCGTAAAGCGGCGCAGATCATCCAGCGTTTTGCTCTGCGCGACTTTTTCCCGCGACTGCGCAGACACAAAACAGATTCGATAGCCGGTGACGCCAAACTCAACCGGAAAGCGCGCGTAGTCGAGCCCCTCACCCAGCAATTTGTTCTGGAAAGAGGTCATCAAAATCTGATTGGGATAGTGATTGTTTTTGATTTCGAGCAGCGCGCGGGCGGAGTTCATCACCGGCGTGACATCAATCCGATAATCGCCATCCACAGCGCGGGTTTTATCCAGCGCCAAGGCCAGCACCAAGCCGTTATAACTTTGACGCGGATCGCGCCCGGTTTGCGGCGAAGTCAGCGTCACGACCAGTTCCGCAGACCAGGCGGGCAAAGCCAGAATAGCGAGCAGTACGCCAAAGCCAAAACGCCGGAACCACAAAGCAGTTATTCTCAGCATGGCCACCTCCAGAGTATGTTTTCTTACAAATGATACGGAGCAACTCGTCAGGATCATAGCCGCTTGCCGCGCCAGTCGATCGGCAACGAGTGCGCTTTGTTAAATTGCGCTAAAATCCGCGCCAATTCAATTGATTATCCGGGGCGCCAGAACGGGGCGCCCTGTTGTTTTTATGGAAAGAGCATGAGCACAGAGATCCCCCAAGCCACGCCGTCTGATGCAGAAAAAAAACAGGCGTTCGAAAACAAAAAGTTGACCAAATACCTGCGCCACGCGGTGGGCGACGCCATCAACGACTTCAATATGATTGAGGAGGGCGATCGCGTCATGGTTTGCCTGTCGGGCGGCAAAGACAGTTTTGTCATGCTCGATATTCTGCGCGGACTGCAAAAATCGGCGCCGATTGATTTCAGCATCGTCGCGGTCAATCTGGATCAAAAGCAGCCCGGTTTTCCGGCGCATGTGCTGCCGGCTTACCTGGAAAGCATCGGCGTTGAATACCGCATCATCGAAGAAGACACCTACTCCATCGTTCAGCGCCTGATTCCTGAAGGCAAGACCACCTGCAGTCTGTGCTCGCGTCTGCGGCGCGGCGTGCTTTACCGCGTGGCCACCGAATTGGGCGCGACCAAGATCGCGCTAGGTCACCACCGCGAGGACATCCTCGAAACGCTGTTCCTCAACATGTTCTACGGCGGCAAGCTCAAAGCCATGCCGCCCAAACTGGTTACCGACGACGGCAAACATATCGTGATCCGCCCTTTGGCCTATACGCGCGAAAAAGACATCAAGCGCTACGCCGAATGGAAACAGTTTCCGATCATCCCATGCAATCTGTGCGGCTCGCAGCCCAACCTGCAGCGCGTGGTCGTTGGCGAGATGATCGAAGACTGGGATCGCCGCTTTCCGGGTCGGGTCGAGACCATGATGAAGGCGCTGTGCAATGTGGTGCCTTCGCATCTGGCCGACACCAAGATTTACGATTTCGCCGGCCTCAAAGCCGACGGCGTGGCGCGCGAAGATGGCGACAAGGCTTTTGATCGCGAAACCTTTGCCGAGCCAAACCGGATTTCGATCCTGGCCAGCAAGCCCGAAAACATGCATCAGCCATCCGCCTGCAGCAGCGACAAGTAAGCGCCACACCAAGAAAACGCCCTTGCCCCTGACCTGGCAAGCCTGAGGACAAGGGCTTAAGAAAGAGGTTTTAATCATGTTGTTTCGCAGCAAACGCTACAGCCCCGGCGCACAGGGCGATATGGTCATCGATATTTCCGAAGAATTTGGCATCCGCAAACTGCATTTTGGCGAAGACGACACCCAGAGCGCGATGCGGGTTTCTGACCCCATCGAACTGATCCTGGCTTATTCGCGCTGTATGTTTGGCTTTATGCTGTTCACCGACCCGCCCGCCGAGGCGCTGTTGATCGGCCTGGGCGGCGGCTCAATCGCCAAATGGATACATGAGTACCTGCCGCAAACTCAGCTGACTTGCGTGGAATTGCAGCCGCAGGTCGTGAGCGTGGCGCGCAGCATGTTTCATCTGCCCGAAGATGATGAACGTCTGGAAGTGATCGTCGGCGATGGCGCTGCGCACGTGTGGGCCATGCCCGAAGCATCAAGCGATCTGATCATGATGGATGCCTATTCCGCGACCGGCATTGCGCCACCGCTCGCCACCACGGACTTTTTCGCCGCCTGTCGTGACAAACTGACCGATAACGGCGTACTGGCCGTCAATCTGTGGGGCTCGGACAAGCGCTTCAAAGATTATTGCGAACGCCTCGGCAAAGTCTTCGATGGCCGCATCCTTTGCCTGCCTGCCAGACAAAAAGGCAATGTGATCGCTTTTGGCTTCAAGCGCGGGCAGAACAATCCGCAATGGGAACGACTGGCCGAACGCGCGCAGGCGCTGAAAGCACAATACGGACTGGAATTTGACGAATTCGCCACGGATCTGGCGCGCATGAACCCCCACAACGATCGCCGTCTGTTCATCTGAAATGCCTCAGCCCAGCTATCATGGCGGCAGAACCAGTATGAGTGAGGCGAGCCGTGGAGCGTGATTGCGGATTCTTCGTTGACCGGCCAGGCATTATCTACATCACCGAAACGGTTTGCCTTTCCGTGCACGCCTCGTCCGATGTGGCGGGTAGTTTGTGGGCGGGAATCCGTGACCTTCCTCCGCGCCACGGTTGCGATCTCCTCGCTATGGGTGGCGATCTACGCCCAACCCGCGCCAGCAGCATTCTGCATTACTTGATTGCCCCCTCAGCCGCTGACGGCTTTTTGGCTTGGCGCTCTCGGGGCGGCGAAGACTGCCGTGACTTCTTTCAGCGCTTCAACGACCGCCATCTGGTTTATCTCAGCACCGCACACAGCGACAAATCGGTAGAAACCATCGCGAACGGCCCTGGCGTTCAGGCGCTGATCGCGCATCTGGCCCAAGTCCACGGCTGCCGCAAGATTGCCTATCTCAGCGGGCCGGAAAACCATAATTACGCCAAGCAACGCTATCAGGCCTATCAAGACGGTCTGCGCGATTCAGGTCTGACCTTCGATGCACGGCGCGTCACACCCCATGCAGCCTGGGAACAAGATTCCGGCGCGCACGCCATCCACATCCTGCTTGATGAGCGAGGACTGCGCGCGCAAGAAGATATCGATGCGATCGTCTGCTCGTCCGACCAATTGGCGATGGGGGCGCTGCAAGCCTTGCGGCAACGCGGCGTTCGCGTCCCCGAAGAGATCCTGTTGGCGGGATTCAACAATGTGCGGGAAGCGCGCACCATGATTCCATCTCTGACCACGGTGGCCATGCCTTTTCAACAGCAATCGCGGCGCGCTTTGCTGCGACTTTTGCATGAAATGGGCGTGGTATCCGATCCCCCAAGCGGCACGCAGCCGGCCGCTTATATGGTGCTTGGCGAAAGTTGCGGCTGCGGCAACCCCTACCTCGCCCGCCTGTACGGGCTGAACGCATCGCTCAATCAAGACATTGAAAAAACCAGCGGCAGCAAGGCCTCGCTTCAGGCCAGCCTGCTCGCTTACCTGCAACAGATGTTGCCCCACCATGAAGCACAACAACAAGCAGACACCTTACTGGCCAGCCTGCAAACGTCACTGCATTCCGGTGAACTGGAAAAAGTGCTGGAACAAGTCAAACCCTATATCCGCACCGGCTATTTCGGCCTGACCAGCCAAGCTTTTTGGGCTCATTTCTGGGGGGAATGCCGATCCTGGCTGACAGCAGAGCTTTCTGACATCGCGCAGTTACGCCAGATTGAAGCGCAAATCGACACCCTAAACAGCGCCACGGCCGACATTTACCTGCGCGAAGAAGGCAGCGTATCGCTCTGGAACACCAAGGTCGCCAATGCGCTGCGTTCGCTCAGCGTGGAATCGAATTTGGTGCCGGACATGGCGGCACTGCTGGCTCTATTAGAAAAAGAACTGCAAGCGCTTGATTTCGATTGCTGCTGGCTGGTTTGCTATGACGAGCCCGTGGTTGCCGGAAACTTGCCCAAGGAAGGACGGCTGTTACTGGCGCTCGAAAACGGGCAGCGCAACCTGCTCTCGCCCAACGGCATTCACTTCCCGCTTTCACAAATCATTCCGCCAGGTTATCGGCAAGGCCAAACACCGGGCGTTTTCATTGCTTTCCCGGTCATGCAACGCGAATACGAATACGGTTACATCATCCTCAACCATTCACGCAGCACCGATTGGGGCGAAATGATTTCCGACTTGGTCGGCAGCGCGATTCGCAGCATCCGCCTGCGCCATGAACTGGCACAGCGAACGACCCAACTCGAACATTCCTACCGGGATCTGGTGGGCGCGCAAAAACGGCTTGTAGAAACCGACAAAATGGCCGCACTCGGAGAACTGGTTGCCGGTGTAGCACATGAAATCAACACCCCGGTCGGGGTCGGCGTGACCGCCGTTTCCACGCTAATGGACGAAACGCGCACGCTGGCCGATCTGGTGGCTCGCCGCCAAGCCGGCCCCATTCCCGGCGTGGTGCGCAATTTGCAGGAAAGCGCCAGCATCGCCATGCGCAATATGGAGCGCGCCGCACAACTGATCGAAAGTTTCAAACTGATTGCAGTCGACCAGACTCGCGCCGAAACCCGCACCTTTGCACTGGGTCGTTACCTGGATGATGTCGTGCGCAGCGTCAGCCCACGCCTCAAGAGCGGCGGCCACCGCGTCGAAGTTGAATGTCCCGAAACCATCGAACTCACTTGCGACCCCAGCATCATTGCCCGCATCCTGACCAATCTGATGATCAATTCGCTGCAGCACGGCTTTGAAAATCGCCGCGACGGTCTGATTACCCTGCGCGCGCAGCGTGAGCACGATCAGATCATCCTTGAATACCGAGACAATGGCGCGGGCATGGATCCCAGCACCCTGGAAAAAATGTTCCACCCGTTCTTCACCACCAAGCGCGGGCGAGGCGGCACTGGACTAGGTATGCACATTGTCTACAACCTCGTGGTCACCGGACTGGGCGGGCAAATTGAAGCCAGCAGTCAGCCCGGCCACGGCACAGCCTTCCGGATCAGCTTCCCGGCCAGAGCCCCGGCCTAAACGGCTGGGGGATGCTCGCGCGCAGCGGCTGTCGTATACTCACCCTCAAACACGAGGTTGCCTGCCCGCCGGGTCGGCCCTCGCCAAACTTTTCAGGTGTGATCATGCTCGACCGTGACGGCTACAGGCCGAACGTCGGCATCATTATTCTCATCAGCCAAAACCAGGTGTTCTGGGGCAAGCGCGTGCGTGAGCATTCGTGGCAGTTTCCGCAAGGCGGCATCAAACAGGGCGAAACGCCCGAGCAGGCGATGTTCCGCGAGCTGATGGAAGAAGTGGGTCTTCAGCCTCAGCACGTCGAGATCATCGGCCGCACGCGAGACTGGTTGAAATATGATGTGCCGACTCATTGGGTGCGCCGCGAGTGGCGCGGCACTTACAAAGGCCAGAAGCAGATCTGGTTCCTGTTGCGACTAACCGGGCGGGATTCCGACGTCTGCTTGCGCCGCACCAGCCATCCGGAATTCGATGCCTGGCGCTGGAGCGAATACTGGTCACCACTGGATTCGGTGATCGAGTTCAAGCGCGGCGTCTACGAAGCCGCGCTGTCAGAATTGGCGCGTCTGGTGGAAGTCGTTCCTGCGCGCCATGTCTGAGCGATGACATACGATCGCGCTACACCTTCCACCATCATGGGCAACCTGGTCAGCAGCCGGGTTGCCACCAATCTGCTCTGGCGCTCGCTAGCTGTATTCAACGGCTTTCGCCAGCTGATGGTGGTGGGGGTGGCTGCCACCCTGCTGTTTTTCGCACCTCGGCTGGCCATTCCCTATGAGCTCTACCCCCTCGCTTTCGTCGCTTGCGGCAGCTATGCGCTAATCACCCTGCTGTTCACCACCGGCATCGTGCGCCGCTGGCCGCATTTCGACATTCAGCTCACCGTACAGGTGGCCATCGATGTGGTCTTTATCGTGGCAATCATGCACTTCGCGGGCGGACTCAAGAGCGGGCTGGGCATGCTGCTCTTGCCTTATCTGGCCGTGGCCGGCCTGATCGCGCACGGCCGCATGACGCTGTTTCATGCGGCGCTCGCCACGCTGGCCATCCTGGGCGAAGAATCCTGGCGGGCGCTGCTAGGCCACGATGTCGATTTTGTCCCTGCCGCGCTGCTCTGCTCCGCCTCATTTGCCGTGGCCTGGCTGGCGCACCGGCTGGCTCGTCACGCCCAAGACAATTTGCGATTGGCCGAACAACGCGGCGTCGACCTGGCCAATCTCGGTCAACTTAACCAGCGCATCTTGCAGGATGTTTCCGAAGGCGTGCTGGTGGTTGATGGCCGCAATCGGGTGCGCCAGTACAACAGCCGCGTATTGCAACTCACTGGGGTTCGCCCGCAAATCGACGCCCCTCTTGAAGACGGCCTGCCCGCCTTGGCGCTTCTCCTTGCCGGTTGGCGAAAAAAACCCAAGCAGGAGCTGCCGCCGCTGGAATTGCCGATGCTGCGCAAAACGCTGCGGGCGCGCTGCGTGGCCATCTCGCCGGGCTTTGACGGTAACGTACTGATTTACCTAGAAGATCTCGAGCAATTACGCCAAGAAGCACAAAAACTCAAACTCGCCGCGCTCGGTCGGCTGACCGCCAGCCTCGCGCATGAAATCCGCAATCCCTTGAGCGCGGTGGTGCAAGCGTCCGAGCTGCTGGCTGAAGATCCGCTGGCGCGCGAACCCGGATCGGCTCGCTTGTTGCGGATTATTGGCGACAATGCCGCGCGCTTGGAAAATCTGGTCAAGGACATTCTGGCGTTGAACCGACGTGACCGCGTCGCGCAGCAAACCATCGAACTAGAAAGCTGGCTGCCAGAATTTCTGGACGAATGTTGCCGCGTCCGCGGCATCACCACCCGCCCGCAGCTCTTTTGCCCTCCTGAAGCCAACGTGCTGTTCGACAGCAATCATCTGCATCAAGTGCTATGGAATCTGGTCAACAATGGCTGGCGCTATTGCTTGCAACGCGAAGGCAGTCAAAAAATCCGCGTAAGCCGGAACAATCAGCACTGGCAACTAGAGGTCTGGAATGATGGCCCGCCGATCGCCCCCGAAACCCTGCGTCATCTTTTTGAGCCGTTCTTTACGACCGAAGTGCGCGGCACGGGCCTCGGTCTGTATATCGCACGGGAAATCTGCGAAGCTAACCACGCGCAGATTACCTATGAAGCGCCGCCTGAAGGCGGTGCGTGTTTCCGGATCACCTTCGGGGTAAATCATGGCTAGAAAAAAAACCACACGCCGCATCCTCGTCGTCGATGACGAAGTCGACCTCGCTGATCTGCTCGAACTCACCCTGCTGCGCATGGGATTGGAAGTGGACAAAGCGCATGGCGTCGCCGAAGCCTGCGCGCTGCTCGATGCCGGCGATTACGATCTGTGCCTGACTGACATGCGCATGGCCGACGGCCAGGGCATCGACATCGTCCACCATATTCAAAAGCAAAATCTCGATGTGCCGATTGCAGTGATTACCGCTTTTGGCAGCATGGAAAATGCTGTGGCCGCGCTGAAAGCCGGCGCTTTCGACTACCTGGCCAAGCCCGTAGCGGTGGAGCAACTGCGCACGCTGGTGCGCTCGGCGCTGAATCTGGACAACCCGGAGCCGGCGATTGCGCCCCCCAATGGCGAACGCCTTTTGCTCGGCGATTCGCCAGCCATCCAGCATGCGCTGGCGCTGATTGAAAAACTCGCACGCAGTCAGGCGCCGGTCTACATCACCGGCGAATCGGGCTCGGGCAAAGAGCGCGCCGCGCGCTCGATCCATGCCCGCTCCAATCGTTCTGAAAAATCCTTTGTCGCCGTGAACTGCGGCGCAATCCCCGAAAACCTGATGGAAAGCGAATTTTTTGGCTATCGAAAAGGCGCGTTCACCGGCGCAGATGCCGATCGCGACGGCTTTTTTCAGGCCGCCCACGGCGGCACATTGTTTTTGGATGAAGTCGCCGATCTGCCGCTGCCCATGCAGGTGAAATTGCTGCGCGCCATTCAGGAACGCAAGGTGCGCAAAGTCGGCGCGACGCAAGAAGAAGCGGTGGATGTGCGCGTCATTTCGGCCACGCACAAGAATCTGTCGCGCTGCGTCGAAGAAGGCCTGTTCCGCCAGGATTTGTACTACCGGCTCAATGTGATCGAATTGCGCATGCCGGCGCTACGCGAAATGGGCGCGGATGTTCTGCTGATCGCCCGCCATATTCTGGCGCGACTGGCCGAACGGCAGAATCTGCCCGTCCCCGCACTGCAAACCGAGGCCGAACTGGCGCTACAGCGCTATGACTTTCCCGGCAATGTGCGCGAGCTGGAAAATATCCTGGAGCGCGCGCTGGCGCTCTCCGATGGCGGCCGCATTACGCCGGAAGATTTGATGCTCACCACCTGCGAGCGCGATCAATCCTGCCCTGTGGAACTGGGCGATAAATATCCGCTGCAGGATTACCTCGATCGCGTGGAAAAAGCCGTCATTCTGGAAGCGCTGGAAAAAACCCGTTTCAACCGCACCCAAGCCGCGCGCATCCTTGGCGTGACTTTCCGCTCCATGCGCTACCGCCTGGAAAGGCTGGGCATCCAGTGAACGGCTGGCATTGGGATGACGCGGGCTGGCTGAGCGCGGCGCGGCGGGTGGATAGCCCGAATTTCGACGCGCGCCCCAGCGGCTCAGCGCCCGACATGGTGGTGATCCACAACATCAGCCTGCCGCCGGGAGAATTCGGCGGCAACGACATTGAATGTCTCTTTACCAACACACTCGACTGCAGCCAGCGAGATGACTACGCCGGACTCGAAGCGCTGCGGGTCGCCGCGCATTTTCTGATCCGGCGCGATGGCGAAATCGTGCAGTTTGTGGCCTGCGACCAACGTGCCTGGCACGCGGGCGTCTCGCGCTGGCAGGGGCGCGAGCGCTGCAATGATGGCTCGATCGGCATTGAACTGGAAGGCTCGGACTATCTGCCGTTTACCGACGCCCAGTATCAAAACCTGACAACTCTGCTTACAATCATCGCCGCACGCTATCCGCTACGCTATCTGGTCGGGCACAATGACATTGCACCGCAACGCAAAACCGACCCCGGCCCTTATTTTGACTGGCGTCGTATAGTGCAGAGGCTGCCTGCAACCCTGCAAAGCCTGTACGATTCGGCGGCCTTAAGCCGCCATCCCGTTCTCTGACGGAGTTCTTTACCCAAAATGAGCACCTCTTCTACCCATTCCGGCGCGGGCGGGCAAAAAGCCCTGTTGCTGGCTGCGATCGGCGTTGTTTTTGGCGACATCGGCACCAGCCCCCTGTATGCCCTCAAGGAATGCCTGAGCGGCCATGCGCAGGTCGCGCTGACGCCCGCCAATATCTACGGCGTTCTCTCGCTGATCTTCTGGGCGATCATGATGGTCGTTTCCTTCAAATATGTGATCGCCATCCTGCGCGCCGACAACAAGGGCGAAGGCGGGATTCTGGCGCTGATGGCGCTGGCGCTGCGCAACCTGCGCGCAGGCGGACGCCGTTCGCGCGTGGTGATTGCCATGGGGATTTTCGGCGCCGCGCTGTTCTATGGCGACAGCATGATTACGCCGGCAATCTCGGTGCTTTCCGCTTTTGAGGGCATCAGCATCATTTCACACCGTCTTGATGCCTACATCGTGCCGCTGACCATTCTGGTGCTGATCGGCCTGTTTGCCCTGCAAAAGAAAGGCACGGCGGTCGTCGGCAAACTGTTCGGCCCGGTCATGCTGGTCTGGTTCGCCACACTGGCCGTCCTCGGCATCACGGGCATCATCAAACATCCGGAAGTCCTGCAAGCGCTCTCCCCGCACTGGGCGATTAGCTTTTTTGCGCACGACCCGACACGAGGCTTCGTGATTCTGGGCTCCGTGGTTCTGGCGGTGACCGGCGGTGAAGCGCTGTATGCCGACATGGGTCACTTCGGCAAAGACGTGATCCGCCGCGCTTGGTTCTGCGTGGCGCTGCCGGCGCTGGTGCTCAATTACTTCGGCCAGGGCGCGCTCTTGCTCGAAAACCCGGAAGCCATCAAAAACCCGTTCTATCTGCTCGCGCCGTCCTGGGCGATGCTGCCCATGGTGGCGCTCGCCGCCTGCGCCACCATTATCGCCTCGCAGGCCGTGATCTCCGGCGCGTATTCGGTGACCAACCAGGCGATTCACCTGGGCTACTGGCCGCGCATGAACACCCAGCACACCTCGGATCAAGAAATGGGGCAAATCTATATGCCAGCCATCAATTGGTTCCTGCTCTGCGCGGTGATCCTGTTGGTGCTGACTTTCCGCTCCTCCGGCAACCTCGCCTCGGCTTACGGCTTTTCGGTCTGCGCGACCATGGTGATGGAAACTTCGATCGCGCTCTTGGTGCTAGGCCATGCCGCCAAAGGCGCATGGCGCTTTCCGGTCTGGACGGCGCTGGCCTGTTTTATCAGCATCGACCTGCTGCTCTTGGGCGCTAACTTCCTCAAGATTAAAGACGGCGGCTGGTTGCCGCTGGTGACAGGATTGATTGCACTCACGCTGATGACCACCTGGAAACACGGTCGCCGCCTGCTGGCCGAGCGCCTGCGCGAAGGCGAATTGCCGCTGCAAATGTTTGTGGAAAGTCTGGAAATGAGCCCGCCGCAGCGCGTTGAAGGGGTGGCCGTCTTTATGACCGGCAGCGCCGATTCCGCCCCGCACGCGCTTTTGCACAACCTCAAGCACAACAAAGTGCTGCACGAAACCGTGGTGTTCATGACCATCCAGACGTCCGACGTGCCTTACATCCCGCCGCGCGAGCGCGTGGTGGTGCGTCGACTGGGCGCCTCTTTCTTTCAGGTCGTCGCCACCTTCGGCTTCAAGGATGAAATCAGCGTGCCAGCCATCCAGCAACAAGTTGAAGCGCTCAACAACGAATTGGTCTTCGACCCGATGCTGACCTCCTATTTCCTGTCGCGCGAAACCATCGTCGAAGCCAAATATCCGGCGATGAGCTGGTGGCGCAGACGCCTGTTCTCGCTGATGTCGCGCAACGCCACCCGCGCGACCAGTTACTTCAAGATTCCGCCCAACCGCGTGGTGGAAATGGGCATGCAGATCGAGATGTAGAGACGCGCCATGATTGTGTACGTTGCCAGCCCGGACAGCCGGGAAATCCATGTTTTCCGCCTTGCCAACGAGCGACTTGTGCCGGTGCAAGTCGTCGCCACGCCCGGACAGGCTCAACCCATGGCGCTAAGCGCCGACCGTCAGCATCTGTATGCCGGCGTGCGCCCCGAGAACGGCATCCTGACCTACCGCATTGCCGAGAACGGTCTGTTGCAGTTTCTGGCGCAAGCCACGATTCCGGGCAGCCCGACCTATCTGTCGGTGCGCGACGATCAAGTGTTCTGCGCTTCGTATTCCGGCAATGTGTTCAGCGCCAGCCCCATCGTCGATGGCATCGCTCGCGATGCACAGAGCATTTTCCCGCACATCGCCCGCGCCCACGCCGCGCTGACCGACCCCAGCGGCGCTTTCGTACTAGTGCCCTCGCTCGGCGAAGACCGCATTCATATTTTCCGCCGTCACGCAGCGGCGCTAATTCCCTTCGGCCACGGCCAGACCCGCGCCGGCGCGGGGCCGCGCCATCTGGTTTTTCACCCGTGCGAGCCCTTCGTTTATTGTCTGAACGAACTCGACGGCCATATCGACCTCTGGCATTTCGATGCAGCGACTGGCACCTTGACGCTGCGCGCTACAGTAAACGCCCTGCCGCCAGACTTTGCCGGCAAACCATGGTCGGCCGATCTGCATCTCTCAAACGATGCGCGTTTTCTGTACAGCTGTGATCGCACGGCCAGCACCATCGCGGTTCACCGCGTCGCCACCGACGGCGCTACGCTCGAACTCGTCGACCATGTCGAAACCGAAACCCAGCCGCGCGGTTTTGCGCTCACGTCCGACGGCCAATATCTGATCGCCGCCGGCCAGCTCTCCAACCATGTCGCGCTGTACCGGATTGATGCCGAGAGTGGCCGCCCGGCCTTGCTGCATCGCATCGAAGCCGGGCAAGGGCCGATGTGGGTGCAAGTGCTGGATCAGCGCTGATTCCGCCTAAAACTGCCATGTTCTTGCGTCTTAACCGGCTTATAATCTGCCCCTTGTATTTGACCCGGAATAACCATGAACGCCGCTGAAATCCTCGATCGCCTGACCGCCACCCTCGAATCGCGCAAGGGCGCGGATCCGGCAACGTCCTATGTCGCCAAGTTGCTGCACAAGGGCGAGGACGCAATTCTGAAAAAGGTCGGCGAAGAGGCCATCGAAACGGTGATGGCCAGCAAAGACGGCGATCAAGCGCATCTCGTCTACGAAGTGGCCGATCTGTGGTTTCACACGCTGGTGCTGCTGGCTCATAAGGGTCTGAGCTACGAAGACATCCTCAACGAGCTGGCGCGCCGCGAAGGTGTTTCCGGCATTGCCGAAAAAAATTCCCGCCCCAAGGACTAAGCATGTGCCTCTTTTGCAAAATCGTCGCCGGCGAGATCCCGGCCGCCAAGGTGTATGAAGATGAAGATGTGCTGGGCTTTAAGGACATCCGCCCGATCGCGCCGGTTCACTTTCTGCTGATCCCCAAGCGCCATATGGATTCGCTTTTGACGGCCACGCCGCAAGATCAAGCCCTCCTCGGCAAGCTTCTGGCACTGGCGCCCATCGTGGCGCGCGAACAAGGCTTGGGCGAAGGTTTCAAGACATCGATCAATACCGGCGCGGCTGGCGGGCAGGAAGTGTTTCACCTGCATCTGCATGTGCACGGCACGCCCCGCTGATCTGGCGCTGAATCATTGCGGCAAAGGCGCATGACAGCGCGGCTCGAAATCGGATCAACACATCCATTTCGACTCGTCTTGGGCACTTCGGCGCGGCTTTGGGCGCATCCTTGTCAGCGTGAAATGCAGACAAATCAAACCTGATTGGAGAAGGCATCATGGGTTCTTTCAGCCTCTTGCACTGGATCATCGTCCTCTTGATCGTGGTGCTGATTTTTGGCACCAAAAAACTGAGCCATATCGGCAAAGATCTCGGCTCGGCAATTCGCGGCTTTAAAGAAGGGCTCAAAGGGGAAGATGAGCTCAAGTCACTGCCGCCCAAAGATGTGACGCCGACCATCGATAGCGCCGACCGCGACAAACGCTGATGTTTGATCTGAGTCTTGCTGAACTCGCAGTGATCGGCGCGGTGGCGCTGGTCGTCATCGGCCCGGATAAACTTCCCGGCGTGGCGCGCACCGCCGGCGTGCTGCTCGGCCGGGCGCGGCGAATGGTGGCCGGCGTAAAAGCCGAATTCGACCGCGAGCTGCATCACGCTGAGCTGGCGCAACTGCGCGCCGAAATCGAGGCGGAAGCCCCCATCGCTGATGTAAACAGCGCAACCCCTTCTCCAGTCGCCACAGAAACGGCGTGCGCCGAACCGACGCCCATAGACCCGCCAGCGCCATCCCGTGCCTGGGTTGATGAACGCCAACTCGACTTGTTTGCCGATCCGCCCGCGCCAGCAGACGCCGAGCGCGACCGCCGCTAAGGATCGCCATGCACGACACCCTGCAACCCTTGGTCGCCCACTTGCTCGAACTGCGCATGCGCGTCATTCGCATCGCTCTGGTGTTTGTGGCCGGATTCGCCGTGTGCTTTTATTTTTCCGAAGCGCTGTATGATTTTCTGGTTGCGCCGCTCACCGCTACCCTGGCGGGCGGCAAGCTGATTTCGATTGGCATCGTCTCGCCATTTTTCCTGCAAATGAAGATCGCTGCGCTGGCCGCTTTCGTCCTGACGCTCCCCAATACGCTCTATCAGGCTTGGGCTTTCGTTGCGCCCGGCCTGTACGCGCATGAAAAAAAATGGATCGCCCCGCTGGTTATCAGTTCGACCCTGCTGTTTGTGCTCGGCATGGCCTTTGCGTACTTTTTTGTGTTTGGCGTGGTGTTTGCTTTTATGGCCACCGTGGTTCCCCCATCCATGACCTGGCTGCCCGAATCGGGCGAATATCTCGCGTTTGCCATGAATATGTTTATCGCTTTTGGCCTGGCCTTTGAAACGCCGGTAGCCATTGTGGTGTTGGTGCGAACGGGGATGGTTTCGGTAGCAAAGCTGCGCGAGATTCGCAGTTATGTGATCGTCGGCGCCTTTATCGTGGCCGCCATCGTCACCCCGCCTGACGTACTTTCACAACTCCTGCTCGCAATCCCGCTGTGCCTCTTGTACGAAGCGGGTATCCTTGTCGCCGGCTGGATGCCGCGCCCCGCGCCCGTAGCGGTGGATTAGCGCCATCCTTTTTTCGGCTTGCCTGAAACGATGAAGTCATGACTGCCTATCTGCGCGTATTCCAGATCATTCTGTTCCTGCTGGCGGCAGTGCCCTCCAGCATTCCTTACCGCTATCACCCCAATCCGGTGTTTCCGTCCGAACTGGCGGCCTTTGCCGGCGCAATTCTGCTGGCCTTTGTCGCCTGCGCCCTGCCGGCGCGCGAGCGCGAGAAAAGCACCCTGCCTTGGGCCAGCTTGATCTGGTTCGGCTTTATCGTGGTGATCGGCCTGCAATGCCTCTTGCTCGATTTCGATTACTGGACCGAGCGCACCCATCCGGCCATTTATGCGGCCGGCGCAGGCATTTCAGTCTGGGCGCTCGATCGCGCCCGTCACGTTTTTGGCGCGCGCCCGCTGGCCGAAGCGCTGGCTTGGGGACTGCTCGCCGGCGCGCTGTTCAATTCCGGCGTGGGCGTGACTCAGCTGGTTCACATTCTTGAACGCGGCGGCGGTCTGGTCTTTGGCCATATCGGCCAGAAAAACATGTATGCCCATTATCTGGCGTGGGGCTTGGCCGCAGCGGTCTGGCTCGCCGGCCTGCGCCGTCTGCCCATGGCGCTATTCTGGCCGCTGGCCGGCTGGCTGGCGCTGTCAATGGCATGGTCGAGTTCGCGCTCGGTGTTCTTGTATGCGCTGGCCTGGGCGGCCATGGGCGGGATCTTGCTGGTCAGCGCGCAACTGCGCCGCGAATGGCAATCACGCCGGCTCGCCACCTTGCTGCTGGCCGCAGTAGCGCTCACCGTCGTCATGCAATTTGTCGCGCCGTATATCAACGAACTGCTGCAACTGGCGCTGGGTGCCAGCCATGAAGCGCCGACCGGCGTCGATCGTCTGGCCTCCAATGGCTCACGCCGACTGGTTGAATGGCAAAAAGCCTGGGAAACCTTCAAAGCCAATCCGTGGCTCGGCGCAGGCTGGGGCGCGGTGGCGTACAGCAGCGTGGCCTTGCAGGTGCGTCCGGAATTCGCGCAGGTCATTGAAAGCGTGCTGTTTACCCACTGCCATCAGTCGGTGCTGAACTTGCTGGCGGAAACCGGGATTGTCGGCACGCTGGTGGTGGTCGGCGGCATCGCCATGCTGTTCTGGGGCATCTGGCGACGCTGGCACGATCCGGTGGTGCTGTTCGGCGCGATGATCGCCGTCGTGTCGATCTGCCACAGCATGGTCGAATACCCGCTCTGGTATTACCACTTCCTCGGACCGTTCGTGCTGGCGCTGCTCTTTGTGCGCGACGACGGCCCGCGAGCGCTCGACCTGCCGCCTTTGGCGCACAACGGCGTGCTCGGCATCGCAGCTGGCGCAGGGCTGGGACTGGCGGTGATCGGCGGCGCGATCTACATGAAGATCTATCCGATCATGGATCCGAGCAAGAATGTCGAAACCAATAAGGTCAATCTGAAAAAGCTGGAGCAACTACGCAAAAGCCCGCTGGTCGACTATTACGCCGAGTTCGCCTTGTCGAGCTATGTGATCGCCAGCAAGGCCGACCTGAGCTGGAAGCTGGAGCTCTTACGCCGGCAGAACAATATTCGTCCCTACCCCGGCCAACTGACCGATCAGGCGGTGATGGAAGCCATCAACGGCCATATGGACGAAGCCCGTCTGCGCATCCGCCAAGCCGCTTACGCCTACCCGGAAAGCTTCAGTTACTTCTACAGCACCATCGCCCGCTTCCCCGACAACGCCAATGTGCAGGCGCTCAAGGCCGAAGTGAACGAGGCCGCGCGCTTCTTCAAGCTCGATCGCCCCGAATTACAAGACGCGCCATAACACTTTTACAAGGAATCATCATGCGCTCATCCCAACGGCAAGCCGATCAACTGCGCCCGGTACGCATCACCCGCAACTACACCTGTCACGCCGAAGGCTCGGTGCTGATCGAGTTCGGCCAGACCAAGGTGCTGTGCACAGCCAGCGTCGATGAATCCGTACCACCTTTCCTGAAAGGCAAAGGACAAGGCTGGGTGACGGCCGAATACGGCATGCTGCCGCGCTCGACCCACAGCCGCATGAAGCGCGAAGCCGCATCCGGCAAGCAAAGCGGTCGCACGCAGGAAATCCAGCGCCTGATTGGTAGAAGCTTGCGCGCGGTGGTCGACCTGCAGAAACTCGGCGAGCGCCAGATCACACTCGACTGCGACGTGATCCAGGCCGACGGCGGCACGCGCACCGCCAGCATCACCGGCGCTTTTGTTGCGCTCACCGACGCGATCAACAAGCTGATGGCCGAAGGCAAGCTGACTGAATCGCCGATCCGCGAAAACGTCGCCGCGATTTCGGTCGGCGTGGTCGATGGCGTGCCACTGCTTGATCTCGATTACCCGGAAGATTCGGCCTGCGAGACCGATATGAATGTGGTGATGACCGCTTCGGGACGCTTTGTCGAAATCCAGGGCACGGCCGAAGGCGAACCATTCACGCGCGAAGAAATGAACGCGCTGCTGGGTCTGGCCGAAAAAGGCATCGCCGAATTGATCGCACTGCAGCAAAAAGCCTGATTTCCCCCTCGCCCGCCCCCCCCCCCCGAACCAGGATCGAACCACCCTCCCTTTTGCGGGAGTTACCGTGGTCAGGCTTTGTTGTCCTCTTCCCC